>NZ_JBEXHZ010000051.1:0-37497 GCF_040608315.1 Streptomyces sp. NPDC005195 | reverse complement strand
CACAGCCCCCTCACGGAACTCCGCGTCGAACTTCCGCCTCTTGCCTGCCATGACCCTCAACTTCCCCTGCAGTCACGGTCTCTACGCTACGAGGGGAAGGTCACCGAGGTCCTCCCGGCGAATCGAGTTCAACACTTGCGTTGCTCGCGTCTGCGCAGTTGAGAGTGGTGAGGCTGGACAGCGGCACCGGCAGCGTCGTTCGCCCGGAACTGCCCCTGAACCGTGCAGGGGAAACCGCCCGCCCGCGCAGCGTCGCAAGGCACGCGAAAAAATTTCTGTACCGCGAGTTCACGATCATGGGCTCTGTGGCCCCTTACGGCGTTGTGTGCGACAGCGGTTTCGGCTGGTCTGGAACGTGAGGAGAGCCGTACGGGTTGGGATGGTTGTGAAGCGATCCTTGGCCCGTACGGCTCTCTCGCATCGTATCTGCACGGGCATCTCGAGACGTCGACTCGGGGCGCTCATCGCCGAGTTGGCCGGCCCGTGGATGGCGCGGGAAGAGTCCCGGTTGGGCGAACGCCGAGACCATGAGCGTTTGCGTGGCGAGGGCGCCGGGCCCAGCCACCAACTGGTTCTCACCGACCGGGTGATCGCGACGTTGGTGGTCCTTCGGTTTCAGCTTCCGCACGCTGCCCTGGCCGTCTTCTATGGCGTGGACCGATCCACCGTCACGCGGGCCGTCCATGAGATTCGTCCGCTCCTGGCGGCGCGGGGCTTCGCGGTTCCTGGCCAGGCGGGACTGCGTCTGCGCAGGCTGGCCGATGTCTTGGCCTACGCCACGGCGATGGGTGTTGAGCTGCGCCTGGACGGCACCGAGGTACGGGTCCGGCGTCCGAAGGCGGGCCGCCCCGGCCGCGGCGTGCGTCCGTGTCCGGCAAGATGCGGCAGAACACCAAGAAGGCCACCGTCATCGCGGACGGGAAGGGCCGGACATTGTGGACTGACGCCGTCCGGCCGGGCCGTATGCATGATCAGACGGCGGTCAAGACCGAGGGGGATCGAGGCCCTCTTCGAGCAATACCCGCAGGTCAAGGCCAAGGTGGATGCCGGATACCGGGGCCTGGCCAAACGGTTTCCCGACCAGGTTCAGGCGCCGCCGAAGAGGCCCGTCAAGGACGCGTCGGCCGAGGAGGTCACTGCCTGGGAGGCGGCCCGCAAGAAGCAATCCTCGGAGCGGATCTGCGTCGAGCACGCCAACGCCGAGCACAAGCAGTGGAGGCCGCTCCAGCGGTACCTCGGCAGCCGCGAGTACTACACCGAGACCCATCTGGCCATCGCCGGCCTCGTGTCCGACCGCACCGCAGAGCGGTAATTACCATCAGCCAACCCGCCAGGCCAACACGCCCCAACCTCAGTCGCGCACGACATCGTTAGCTCATGACCGGCCCCAAGCGGGCCCATACAACGAGTGAGGGGGCCTCTGATGGACTCGGCCACGGCTGCCACCGTCTGGATCGTCACCGCGGAGGTCTTCACTTTGCTGGCACTGTGGCTGCGCCTGCACTGGCGGGAGCGGCGGGAGCAGCAGCGGCAGCGCTACCTTCTCCAGGTCGCCGGGACGGTGGTCGCGGACGGCCAGGTCGAGCTCGACGACCAAGACAGTGACGGCCACCGCCTGCACCTCCTGGTAGACGGGTTCTCGACCAAGATCACCCGCAATGACGACCGTCCGGACGAAGGCGTACGTGATCCTGGACGGCACCCTCCTGCCCATCGACCGGAACGCCGTCGACACCCCGTACTACTCCGGATCCTGGGCGTCATGCGAGCCAAGCGGACTCCTTCGGACGGGTGTGCGGTGAGCTGTCGGTGCCACCGTGCGCGGCTGTGCGGCCCAGGTAGCGGTGCACGTAGTGGATGCTCATCGCGCCCTCACCGGCCGCCGAGGCCACCCGCTTCACCGAGCCGCTACGGACGTCCCCTACCGCGAAGACCCCGGGCAGACTGGTCTCCAGGGTCATGCACGGGCGCCCGCGGCCTTGCCACACCTCGGGGTGGGCGCAGGCTTCCTGGGCCTCGGGCCCGGTGAGGACGAAGCCGCGGGAGTCCAGGGCGGTGGAACCGGCGAGCCACTCGGTGTGGGGGTCGGCGCCGGTGAAGACGAACAGGCTCCGTACCGCGAGCCGGTGGTGTCCGCCCGTGCGGTTGTCGACCACGTCGAGCTCCTCCAGGGACTCCGGGCCGATGACCTCGGTGACCTCGGTGTGCAGCATGACCTCCACTCGCGGATGGCGCTCGATCTGGTCGACCAGGTAGCGAGACATGCTGGCCTCAAGGCTGGGTCCTCGGACCAGCAGGTGCACCTTCGGCGCGTACCCGGCGAGGAACAGCACCGCCTGGCCTGCAGAGTTGCCTCCGCCGACGACGGCCACCGGGTCGGTGCGGCATTGCTTGGCCTCGTAGAAGGTCGCCGAGTAGTGGACGCTCGTTCCCTCCAGACGTTCGATCCCGGGCACCTGGAGCCGGCGGTAGCGGGCGCCCGTGGCCAGGACGACGGCGCGGGCGGCGATCTCGCTGCCGTCGGCGAACGCCACCACGTAGTGGTCCTCGTCCTTGGGCTGGAGACCGGTCGCCTCCACCGGAATGCTGATCCTGGCGCCGAACTTGTCGGCCTGGAGCATGGCGCGTTCGGTCAGTTCGGCGCCGGAGATGCCGGCAGGGAAGCCGAGCAGATTCTCGATGCGGGACGACGTGCCGGCCTGGCCGCCGGTAGCCATCGCCTCCACCACGGTGGTGCTCAGGCCCTCCGAGGCGGCGTACACCGCGGCAGCGAGGCCGGCGGGTCCGGAGCCGACGATGAGGACGTCGCCGTGACGGTTTCCGGCAGGTAGTGACGGTAGACCGATGAGCCGGGCCAGTTCCGCGTTGCTGGGGTTGCGCAACAGGGTGGTGTCCCGCCAGATGACGAGCGGTGTCTCCTCCGGGCCGAGGCCGAAGCGGCGCAGCAACTCCTCGGCTTCCTCGTCGGTCTCCAGGTCGATCCAGCGGTGCGGCAGCCGGTTGCGGATGGCGAATTCGCGCAGCCGGCGGGTGTCGGGCGAGTAGCGCGAGCCGATGATGCGGAAGCCTGCGCCCTGTCCGACGAGCAGCGCGCGGCGGCCCAGGCAGGCGCGTAGCACGACGTCCCCGATGGTGGAGTCCTGGGCCAGGAGATGGCGCAACTGGTCCAATGAGACGACGAGGACCTCGCCCGGCTCTGTGGTGACAGCGGTGTAGAAGGCCACCTGTCCGTGCAGCAGCCCGAGTTCGCCGATGAAGCGACCGGGGCCGTGCACGCGCAGCACGTGCTCCTCCGGAGTGCCGTAGTCCTCGACGACGGCGACGGTACCGCTGAGGACGACGAAGAATGTCTGGCAGCGCTCACCCTCCTGGATCAGCACGTCGTTCGGAGCCATGCTTCGGCGTTGCCCGTGCTCGGCCAGACGTGCTATCTGGTCCTCCGTAAGGCGCGGATACGCGCCGCAGGTGTCCGGGGTCTCCCAGAAGACGGCGTTGTCCGCTTCGTCCGGCACCGGCTCTTCGCCCGGCAGCGACTGGTCGCCGGACATCAGACGAATGCCTCGTGAACGTAGCACCAGCGCCATTCCTCGCCGGGCTGGAAGGACTGCACGATCGGATGGCCGTCGGCAGCTGCGTGCCTACGCGCGTGCTTGTTCGGCGAGGAGTCACAGCAGCCGACGTGTCCGCAGGTCAGGCAGAGCCTCAAGTGGACCCACGGGGAGCCGAGCAGCAGACACTCCTGACACCCTTCTGGGGTCAGCGGCTGGACCGGCCGTACAAGCGCGAGATGGGGGTCTGCGTGCAGGGTCATCCGGATCACCCTTCCCGGGCGGTGATCGACTGTTCCACCCACTGGCGCAGAGCGGGGGCGGGCGCCGCCCCCGCCTGCCGGGCCACCGCCTCGCCTTGGTCGAGGACGAGCAGTGTCGGTACCGCCTGGACCTTGAAACGCTGCGACAGCCGAGGGTTCGCGTCGACGTCGACCTTGACGAGTTTGATTCGGCCGGCGAGATCGGTGGCGACCTTCTCCAGCGCGGGGCTGACCTTGCGGCAGGGGCCGCACCAGGTGGCCCACAGGTCGACCACGACGGGGACGTCGGCCCGCTCGGCGATCTCGGTGAAGTCGTCGTCGCCCGCCTCTACCGTCCACGGTAGGGGCTGCTTGCAGTTGCCGCACTTGGGGCGGCCCTCCGCGGCCACGGGCACCCGGTTGGTGCGCCCGCAGTTCGGGCAACTGACGGTCGTCGCCTGCATCGTGCTCATGCCGCCCGCGCTCCCTTCACGTCCTCGGGCTGGTCGTAGGTGACCACCAGCTCTCCGTGTTCGGCGTCGACGCGGACCGCCGCGCCGTCCTGGACGTCGCCGCGCAGCAGGGCGCGTCCGACCAGTGTCTCGACCTCGTGGGAGATGTAGCGGCGTAGTGGCCGGGCGCCGTACACCGGGTCGTAGCCCTGGTGGGCGATCACTTCCCGTGCTGGGTCGGTGAGTTCGACGGTGATGCGGCGTTCGGCGAGGCGGCGGCGCAGTTCGTCGAACTGCAGCTCCACGATCCGCTCGATCTGCCGTTCGCCGAGCGGTTTGAACAGCACGGTGTCGTCGACGCGGTTGAGGAACTCCGGGCGGAAGTGCCCGCGCAGCTCGCCCATCACCAGGGCGCGGGCGCCGGGCTTGATCTCACCTTCGGCGGTGGCGCCGTCGAGGAGATGCTCGGAGCCGATGTTGGACGTCATGATGATTACGGTGTTGCGGAAGTTGACGGTGCGGCCCTGCGCATCGGTGATGCGGCCGTCATCGAGGATCTGTAGGAGGGTGTTGAAGACATCGGTGTGCGCCTTCTCGATCTCGTCGAACAGCACGACCGAGTACGGCTTGCGGCGTACGGCCTCGGTGAGCTGGCCGCCTTCCTCGTAGCCCACGTATCCGGGCGGTGCGCCCATGAGCCGGCTGACGGTGTGCCGCTCCTGGTACTCACTCATGTCGAGGCGGACCATGTTCTCCTCGGAGTCGAACAGAGTCCGGGCGAGGGTCTTAGCCAGCTCGGTCTTCCCGACGCCGGTGGGGCCGAGGAAGATGAACGATCCGATGGGGCGGCGAGGGTCGCGGATGCCGGAGCGGGCGCGGATAATGGCGTCGGTGACGAGCTTGACGGCTTCGTCCTGGCCGATGACGCGCTCGCGCAGGATCTCGTCAAGGCGCAGCAGTTTCTCGCGTTCGCCCTCTTGGAGGCGGGCGACGGGGATGCCGGTCCAGGCGGCGACGATCTCGGCGATCTCCTCCTCGGTGACGACTTCGCGCAGCAGCCGGTCCTGCCCTTGTTTGGCGGCCAGTTGCTCCTCCTCTGCGGCGAGTCGCCGCTCCAGGTCCTGGAGGCGACCGTAGCGGAGTTCGGCGGCGCGGTTGAGGTCGTAGGCGCGTTCGGCCTCCTCTGCGTCGTGGCGTACCTGCTCCAGTTCCTGGCGCAGTTCCTGCACGCGGCGGATCGCCTGCCGTTCGGCCTCCCACTGGGCGTGTCTGGCGTCGGCCTCGCCGCGCAGGTCAGCCAGTTCCCTGCGCAGCTCCTCCAGGCGGCCTTTGCTGGCGGGGTCGGTCTCCTTGGACAGGGCCGCTTCCTCGATCTCCAGGCGGGTGACGCGGCGGGTGATCTCGTCGAGTTCGGCGGGCATCGAGTCGATCTCGGTACGCAGCCGGGCGCACGCCTCGTCGACGAGGTCGATGGCCTTGTCGGGCAGGAACCGTTCGGTGATGTAGCGGTGGCTGAGGGTGGCCGCGGAGACCAGCGCGGTGTCTTGGATCTTCACGCCGTGGAACACCTCGAGGCGTTCGCGCAGTCCGCGCAGGATGGAGATGGTGTCCTCCACACTGGGCTCGTCGACCATTACCTGCTGGAAGCGGCGTTCGAGGGCGGCGTCCTTCTCGATGTGCTTGCGGTACTCGTCGAGGGTGGTGGCGCCGATCATGTGGAGTTCGCCGCGGGCGAGCATCGGCTTGAGCATGTTGCCCGCGTCCATGGCCCCTTCGGCGGCGCCCGCTCCTACGACGGTGTGGAGTTCGTCGACGAAGAGCAGGATGCGCCCCTGGGCGGCCTTCACCTCGGACAGCACGGCCCTGAGGCGTTCCTCGAACTCGCCGCGGTACTTGGCACCGGCGACCAGAGAGCCCATGTCGAGGGCGAACACTGTCTTGTCGCGCAAGCCCTCGGGGACGTCGCCGCGAACGATGCGCTGGGCCAGGCCCTCGACGATGGCGGTCTTGCCGACGCCGGGGTCACCGATGAGTACGGGGTTGTTCTTGGTCTTGCGGCTGAGGATCTGGGTGACGCGGCGGATCTCCGCGTCACGGCCGATGACCGGGTCCGGCCGCCCGGACCGGGCCTCGAGGACCAGGTCGCGGCCGTACTTCTCCAGAGCCTCGTAGGCCACTTCGGGGTTGGCGGAGGTGACGCGCTGGTTGCCGCGGACCTGGGTGAGCGCGCTCAGGAACGAGTCTCTGGTGATGCCGGCCTGTGTGAGCAGTCGTCCGGCGGCCGTCGAAGAGCTCTCCTCGGCCAGCGCGAGCAGGAGGTGCTCCACGGACACGTACTCGTCCTTGAGGCGTTTGGCCTCCCGTTCGGCCGCGTCGAGCAGGCGGCCGAGGCGCTGGGTGACGAAGACCTGACCGGGCGCCGCGCCGGGGCCGGTGACCTTCGGGCGGCGGGAGAGTTCCTCACGCACGGCCGCGCGCAGTTCCTTCGGCTCGGTGCCGGCCTGCTGTAGCAACCGCGGGATCAGACCCTCCTCCTGATCGAGAAGTGCAAGCAGCAGGTGTTCCCCGTCGACCTCGGTGTGGCCCATGCCGACGGCCGCTGTCTGGGCCTCCTGGAGGGCTTCCTGGGACTTCTGGGTGAGACGGTTCATGTCCATGGGGGTGCTTCACTCCTCGTGCCGCGGAGGCGCAGGGCGGTTTCCAGCGGACTGATGCGCTCCAGCAGGTCGAGCACCAAGCCGATGGATGCTAGTTGAGGCAGAGTCCGGTGCGCAGCCGCTGGATGCGGGCGAGTACCGCCCGGGCCATGGGGTCGAACACCAGGTGCCCCGCAGCGTCGCGTTTCGGCGTCGACAGGGCCGAGGGCGACGAACCCCACGGAGGGTCTCGAGCACTCCCCAGGATGACGAACCTGGTGGCTCCACGCCTGCGCCTGGCGAGTCAGGAATGCACGAGTCAGATTGCCCCACGAGTACGAGAGAAAAATCGGAGTATATCGGATAAGCCGGGTCCGGAGCGGGTATGCGAACCTTTGCTCGCCTCCCTGAAGGCTCAGGGAAAACGGAGTGATTTCATGGCCGGCAGTCGGACGCACAGCCCGTACCACCGCTGCCCACACCGGGCGGGCAGTCTTTCGCGTGGCAGCGCTGGGTGGCACCCCACGGCCGCCCGCAGACGGCCCCGCCCACCCGCTCGAGCCCCAGCCGACCATGACCCCCGCGACCTGATGGTCCTCTCCCGCGCCCTGTTCGACACCCCGGACGAAGACGAGATCCTGCGACTGGCCATGGACCACATAGCCGCCGCAGGGCCGTACCGCGCCGAGGCTGGATACCTCAAGGTGGGTGGCGACCTGGTCCCCAGCCCGAGGAACGGGCATACGCATGCCTCGGCCATGGGCCGGAGGGTGCGGCAGCTGGCCGGGCAGGACGGCCCTGTGGCCATACCCGGCAGGCCCTGGGGCCGGGCCCTGGGGCTACGCGGACTTGAGGGACTCCACGGCTACCTCGTGGTGACGTCCCGCTGCCCGCCCACCGAGGCTGAGCGATCCCTGCTCACCGCACTCGTCCGGCACACCGCTGCCGCGCTGTCAGTCGCCTTCGCACACCGCCGCCAACGCGAGGAGGTGCTGGAGCTGCACCGACTGAGAGACGAACGCACGGCCCTCCAGCGGCAGCTGATCTGTGTCGTGGCCGAGCTGGGGTACCAGCGAGCCGTTCACGTGCTCATGGCCGACGTCGCTGCCTCGAGCGGCAGCGAGGAAGCCATCACGCGCGCACTGCACAGGTTCACTGGACTCCCCGCGTTGGTCGAGGACCGCTTCGGCCGGTTGAGGTCCTGGACCGGCCCCAGCCGCCCCGACCCCTATCCTGAACCGGACCCCTTGCGCCACGACGCAATGCTGCACGCCGTCGCCTGTCAAGCCGGGCCGGTGCGGATAAATGACCGGCTGATCGCCCTCGTCCGCCCGCGCGGCGAGATCCTGGGTGTGCTCGCCCTGGTAGATGTCCAGGGCGAGGCCGACGAGTACACCGTGCTCGCGCTGGAACACGCCGCCGCGTCGCTCGCCCCGGAGCTGACGCACCTGCGCAAGCTGGCCGAAGTGGAGCTGAGGCTGCACCGCGAGCTTGTCGACGACCTCCTGGCAGGGACGGACGAGGCGAGCGCCTACGCCCGGTCCGAGGCACTCGGACACGACTTGCACCGCAGCCACTACATCGTCGTGGTGCAGTGGCCGAACAGGACGGCGGACGGCTCCTTCGCGCAGACCGTGGGACGGGCGGCCGCTGCCGTGGGCATGCGCTCGCTGCTGACCCGACGTTCCGACCACGTGGTCCTGGTCGCCGACGACAGGCCGCACGCCCGCGCGTTGTACGAGGCGCTCGCTCGGAAGACAGGGACACGGTCCGGGACGATCGGGGTGAGCTCCCCTTGCGACTCGCTGACCGACATCCCCCACCACTACCAGGAGGCGCTGCGCGCCCTGGAAGTGCGCCGCCACTCCCGCGAGCGTTACGGCACGACGTTCTTCGACGAGCTCGGTCTCTACCGCATCCTGGGACCTGGCAACGATTACCGGGAACTGGAGACGTTCGTCCACGAGTGGCTCGGGAAGCTCATCGACTACGACTCCCGGCACCACGCGGTCATGATGGAGACCCTGTCCCGGTATTTCGACTGCGGCGGCAATTACGACGAGACCGCGGAATCCCTCGCGATCCACCGCAGCACGCTGCGCTATCGGCTCCAGCGCATCCGCGACATCAGCGGCAACGACCTCGCGAACGTCGAGGACCGGTTGAACCTCCAGGTGGCGACCCGAGTGTGGAAGATCGTGCTGGGCAGCCCCGGCTGATGCCTCACCAGAGCCTTCGTGTGATCGGTGTCAGCACCAGTTGGGCGGGCCAACCCGTTACAGAGCTGCGGTGAGTAGGTGACCCTTCCTCGGTTGATCAAGGGAGGTCGAGTCGCGCCAAGACGGAGGCCTTGGTTCATCACCGCCACCGCGATGATCGGCGGGGCCTTCGGCACCAGCCTCGAAGGATCGATTAGGTGTCCGACGCCGCCTATGGACGACGGCAGTCTGAGCGTCAGTGGATGCTGCGGCAGATGTCGCGGCCCGAGCGAGCACAAGGGGCCGGGCACCACCGACGGGAGACGCCCGGGCCGCGGCCCGGGCGTCACAGGGCGATGACGTGGAGGTCGACCAGGTCGAGCAGCGCCCGCAGGGCCGAGCTGGGCCGCCTGGTCGAGGACGTGCCGAGATGCATGCTCCAGCGGAGCACGGTGCCGTGCACGTCCAGGACGTGCAGGCCGGGCGTGCGGGCAACGGCGAACACTGGCAGGAAGGCGATGCCCAGACCGTGCCGGACCAGTGCCGCGCCCATGTCGATGTCGGGCACTTCCAGTGCCACCCGGCGTACGACGCCCGCCACCGCGAACGCCCGGTCGACCACCTCACGGTTGCCGTAGCCCGACGGGAAGTCAACGAAGGGCTCTCCCGCGAGGTCCGCAAGTGCCACCTCCCCCCGGTGCGCGAGCGGATGGGCGGCGCTCACCACCAGGACGAGCGGCACCGTGGCCAACTCCCGTGCGTCGATCCCGGCAGGTTTGTGCTCGGGCAGCGACAGGAGGGCCACGTCGAGGTCCCCGCTGAGCAGGGCGTGCGCCAGTCCTGCCGATCCGGTCGTCGCCAGCCGCAGCCGGACGTCGATCGCGGGATGCCGCGCGTGCAGTTGCCCGAGGAGCGCAGGCAGGTCCACCACCTCGACCGAGGCCATGGCGCCCACATTGACCGTGCCGCGCAGCGTGCCCTGTGCGGCGTGCACGGCGTCCTGAGCCGCCTGGGAGGCGTGCAGGGTGGCCCGAGCCTCCGGCAGCAGCGCGGCGCCCGCCCCGGTGAGCCGGACCTGCTGCGACGTGCGCTCGAACAGCGCGCAGCCGAGCTCGCGCTCCAGGGAGCGGATCGCGGCGGACACCCCGGACTGCACCACGTGCAGCCGACGGGCGGCACGCGTGAAACTCAGCTCCTCGGCGACCGCAATGAAGTGTTCCAGCTGACGTAGCTCCACCCGAGAAGTATCACTCGCTTTGCTCGAGCTCAGCAAAAACATTCGTTGGCACTGATCCCGGCTGGTGAGGAGGATGGAAAGCACCATCTACTTCCGCCCGAGGAGGGGTACCCCTGCCTGCCGTTCCGACGCCGCTGAGCCGTCCCACAGACGACGCTCCCGACAACCCGACCTACCGGATCCCAGCACGCGCTCCCGCCGGCCGGCCGCCCCGCGCCCCCGCCCGGCGCCGTGCCTCGCACACGACCGGCTTCTGGTTCGTGGCGGTGGCCTTCACCGTGCTGATGGCCTTCGGTACCGCGCCGACCCCGCTGTGGCCGCTGTATGAGGCCCGTGACCACTTCGGCGCGACCACGGTCACGGTGGCGTACGCCTTGATGGTCGTGGGCGCAGCGGCCGCCTTCCTCGGACTGGGACACCTGTCGGACCGACTCGGCCGACGGCGCATCATCGTCCCGGCGCTGCTGGTCGGCATCGTCGCGTCGGTCGTACTGATCGTGTGGCGGGACCTGCCGGGGCTGATCGCGGGCAGGATCCTGAACGGTTTCGGACTGGGGCTGATGGCCTCGACCGCGACGACGTACCTGCACGACCTCCACCACGAGGCCCGTCCGGAGCGGACGGATTCGGTGCTGCCCGGCATCGTGGCCACCGCCGCCAACCTCGGCGGCCTGGCCTCAGGGCCCCTGGTCGCCGGAGCCGCCGCCGAGTGGCTTCCCGCGCCCCTGATCACCGCCCAGGCGATCTTCACGCTCGCCATGGCAGTGTGCCTGGCGCTGGTGCTGTCCACCCCGGAGACCGTGGACCTGGAGCTGCCCGCGGCCCAACCGCCCAGCAGGTTCGCCCTGCGCCCCGGCGGCGCGCGGACGTTCGGCGCGGCCGGCGCGCTGGGTGCCTTCGCCTTCGCGATCCTCGGCCTGATCTCCTCCCTCGGGGCGAGCGTGCTCCATGGCACCCTGCACACCGACTCGCACCTCGTGGTCGGCCTGGCGGCCTTCCTCATGTTCGGTTCCGCGGCGGCCGCCCAGCTGGTGCTGAGCCGCCTCCCACTGCCCCGGGTCCTGACCGTGGGGGCAGTGGTATTCCCGGTTGGCCTGGTCCTGTGCGCCGTCGCCCTCTACCACCCGGAGCTCTGGCTCTACCTGGTCGCTGTGTCCTTGTCGGGAGCCGGCTCCGGGCTGCTGTTCAAGGGAGGCGTCGAACGTGCCGTTTCAGTGGCCGAGCCCGCGTCACGCGCGGGGGTCCTCGCCGTGTTCTTCGTCGTCGCGTACCTTGGAATGGGCGTGCCCTCCGTCCTGTTCAGCATCGCCCTGCGGCATTTCGCCGTGCAGACCGCGATGATCGGCTTCGCGGCGGTCCTCTCCTGTGGCGCCGTCGTGTCGGTCGCCGTCGCGTTGCGCGACCGCAAACCCGGTCCCGGAACGTTCTCGGCGCAGTCCGCTCGCCCCTCCTGACCTCCTGCGGCGCATGCGACACCGGCTGTCTGGGAGGCGCGGGCCTGGGGCACTCTTTACGGGCACGCGTGACACGGATCCGCAGCAGACGGGAGGCCGGACATGTTTACGGAATCGGCCAAAACGATCGCGCTCCCCTCCGGTGAGAAAATTGCGGCGCTCGGGCAGGGCACCTGGTACCTGGGCGAGGAACCGGCCCGGCGTGAACAGGAGATCGCCGCGCTGCGGCTGGGCGTGGACCTGGGCATGA
This sequence comes from Streptomyces sp. NPDC005195, assembly GCF_040608315.1. Taxonomy (NCBI): domain Bacteria; kingdom Bacillati; phylum Actinomycetota; class Actinomycetes; order Kitasatosporales; family Streptomycetaceae; genus Streptomyces; species Streptomyces sp. NPDC005195. The sequence goes on along the minus strand of NZ_JBEXHZ010000051.1, from coordinate 25,480 downwards.
CCGTCGTCGACACGGCGGAGATGTACGGCGACGGCGCAGCCGAGGAGCTCGTCGGGGAGGCCCTGCGGGGACACCGGGAGGATGTCTTCCTCGTCAGCAAGGTGCTGCCCGGCCACGCCGACCGGAAGGGCACCGTCGCCGCCTGCGAGGGCAGCCTGCGGCGGCTCCGTGCGGAACAGCTGGACCTCTACCTGTTGCACTGGCGGGGACGGTGGCCCCTCGAGGAGACCCTTGCGGGATTCACCGACCTGATGGAGGCGGAGAAGATCCGTTACTGGGGCGTGAGCAATCTGGACGTCGCCGACATGGCCGAGCTGACCGCGCTCCCCGGCGGCGACGCGGTGGCCGTCGACCAGGTGCTGTACAACCTCTCCCGGCGCGGCGTCGAGTGGGATCTGCTCCCCTGGTGCCGCGAGGCCGGGGTGACGGTCATCGCCTACTCCCCGATCGAGCAGGGGCGGCTGCTGAAGGTCGAGACCTTGGGAGCCGTGGCCCGGACCCTCGGAGCCACACCGACCCAGGTGGCACTCGCCTGGGTGCTGGAACAGGGGGCGGCCGCGATCCCGCGTTCCGGATCACCCGACCACGTTCGGGACAACCGCGGCGCGGTGGACCTCCACCTTCCCACCGAGGCGCTCGACGCCCTCGACGAGGCGTTCCCACCGCCCAGCGCGCCCACGCCCCTGGAGATGCTTTGAAGGAGCTGACAGGATTGCGCGCTCCCGCACGCTCACGCTGGCTCACGTCCGCAGGACACGGCCAGTTCGGCCGCCCCTTTCCGACCGCGCCGACGCACCGTGGGCTGCCCCTCCTGCCGCCCAGCCACTGACGTGTTTCTGGCGAAACGATCTACGCGAAGCTGAGTGAACCACCCCATCCATGAGCAGGCAGGCTACTACGCCGGCCTCTTGGGGCCGAAGCTCGAAGACGGCTGGGACGAGGGCGTGACGACCGTGAGCGAGGCACTGGTCGTGCATCGCACAAACAGGACAGTCGCCGGCGTCTCAGGAGACACCTCGCAATCTGGAGAAGAACGGCCGCGGCTGCCCCTGCCTACTCTTCAGTCCGACCCGCCAGGCCTTGTTCAGTCTCGGCTGGTTGGCCTAATACAGTCCCGCTCCCCGGAACTGGTCGTGTCGTCCGGTCAGATCCTCGTTCGAGGCATTGCAACGTTGTGCAGCCTTCTACGGAGGGACGACGGCCCCGCGGATGGCCGACGAATGCCTGCGCACTTCATGCTGCTCTGCCAGGGGAAGAGGGGGCGCCCCTTTTCGGCCTGGGGTGCGGAGGCGCTCAGCAGGGGACTCTGCGAACCTCGACGGGGTATCAGCCGATGTCGGCGCGGGCGAGAGCGAACGACGCCGTCCGTTCCCGGTGAGGAGGCGAGAGGCATGACCGTGATGGGTGTGTCGAAGTTCGAGAGGTTCTTCCGCGCCGCTGCAAGCCTCGATGTGGACAAGAACGACCTGAAGCGGTTCGGCGACTTCGTCAACGCCAAGCTCTACGACCTCCTGGTCGCCGGCCAGGCGTCAGCCAAGGCCAACGGCAGGGATACCGTCGAACCGTGGGATCTACCGATCACCAAGGGCCTTCAGGAGAGCATCCACCGGTTCCGGCGGCTTGACGAGGAGGTCGAACTGAAGCCGATCCTGGAACAGCTCGCCGCGCATCCTCCCCTCGACAGGACACCCACCCAGGAGGCCGAAGAGCGCTACCCCGAGATCATCGGCGGTCTCAGCGTGGCCCTCGCCGAGACCTTCAAAATCATGTATCCGGATGTCAAGAACCCGCAGACCAGTCACTGGGAGGGCGTGACCGCGGTGTTCGACAGGCTGCTGTAGCAGTCGCGCTCCGGTGCGTGTCGCCGGACTGCACTGAGATGCCGAACGGGGGCGGAAGGTAGAGACCGCGAACCTTCACCGAGGCCCGGGTCGCCCCGCAGGTGTTCGGGATTCGCGATCGCGGTTTCAGCGCGGCGGCACGTCTGGCACGCGACCGAGACGGCCTGGCGGCCTGGTCAAGGCCGGGAAGGCCGAGCCGTCCTGGATCGTCTCACGAACTCCTATCGAACGGGGCAGCAGACGAATACACGGATGCCAATACGTCGACGCCCGCGACGACGGCTGGACGGCAGCTTTCACTGACCGCGCAGACAAGGGCTCGGGGCGCCTTCGTCCGGCCCTCGCGGTCCCCGGTCCGGAAAAGGGACGCAGACAGGCCCTGCCGGGTGTCCCTACCACTCACATCGAACCAGCGACTCGTGAAGGGAGCCGAATCATGACACAGGAACTCCGGGGGATGCTGGTGGGGATTCTGGCCACCGACGGCGTCGAGCGCGTGGAACTCGACCAACCGCGCGGTGCGCTGCACGGCGCAGGCGCGAAGACCGAGATCGTCTCGCTCCACCCCGGCGAGATCCAGGCCCGCCAGTTCGACCTCAACGCGGCCGGAACCTTCCCCGTGGACCGCCTGGTCGCCGACGCCTCCGTAGACGACTACCACGCCCTGCTCCTGCCTGGCGGCACCATGAACCCTGACCAGCTGCGCATGGACCGCGACGCGGTGCAGTTCGTCAAGGACTTCATGGCCAGCGGGAAGCCGGTCGCATCGATCTGCCACGGCCCGTGGACCCTGGCGGAAGCCGACGCTGTGCGCGGCCGCCGCTTGACGTCCTGGCCCAGCATCCGCACCGACCTGCGCAACGCCGGCGCGGAGGTCGTCGACCAGGAGGTGGTCGTCGACGGGCAGCTGGTCACCAGCCGCAGCCCGGCCGACCTGCCCGCCTTTTGCGCCGCCGTCGTGGAACAGTTCGCCCGAGCGCACCACCTCATGCCTAGCTGACCCGACGGAATGGGCCCAGACGGGGCACCTGGCGAGCGATATCTGCCACAAGCTGGAACGCGGCATAGCGACGCGCGTGACCCCGCGCCCCGAACCCGGCTGACCGGTGCTCAGCCCCTCGGGCCGTCGTCATGAGCGTGCGAGCCGGGCCGCGAGATAGGGCGCGGTGGCGCTGCGGCGGGCCCTCGCCACCTTGGCCGGCGGGCCCGCCGCGACCACCCGTCCGCCCGCGTCGCCGCCGCCCGGCCCGAGGTCGATGACCCAGTCGGCGGTGGCGATCGTGTCCAGGTCGTGCTCGACGAGGACGACCGTGTTGCCGGCGTCGACGAGCCGGTGCAGCTGTCGCAGCAGCAGCGCGATGTCCGAGGGGTGCAGCCCCGCCGTCGGCTCGTCGAGCAGGTAGAGCGCGTGCCCGCGGCGGGCACGCTGCAGTTCGGTGGCCAGTTTGATGCGTTGCGCCTCACCACCGCTGAGTTCCGTCGCGGGCTGACCCAGCCGCAGGTACCCCAGTCCCACCTCGCGCAACGTCTCCAGACTGCGGGAGGCGGACGGGACGGCGGACAGGAACTCGGCGGCGGCGTCGACGGACAGCGCCAGCACGTCCGCGATGTTCTTACCGCAGTAGGTGACTTCCAGCGTTTCGGCGTTGTACCGGGCGCCCTCGCAGGTCGGGCACGGCGCGTAGGTGCCGGGCAGGAACAGCAGTTCCACAGCGACGAATCCTTCGCCCTGGCAGGTCTCGCACCGCCCTTCGGGCACATTGAAGGAGAACCGCCCGGCCGAGTAGCCACGCGCCCTGGCCTCATCCGTCGCCGCGTACAGCTTGCGCACCGCGTCGAACATCCCCGTGTACGTGGCCAGGTTGGACCTGGGAGTTCGGCCGATGGGCCGTTGGTCGACCCGGACCAGCCGGTCGAACGACTCGACCCCCGACGCGTCCTGGACGTCGACCTCCAACTGCGCCTCGTCGGGCTCCTCGGGTACGAGTCCGAGGTGGCCGCGGACGACCTCGGCGAGCACCTGCGTCACCAGCGTCGACTTTCCGGAACCGGACACGCCCGTCACCGCCGTCAGTACACAGAGCGGTACGTCGACGGACACATCGCGCAGATTGTGACGGGAGACGCCGCTCAGGTGCAGCCAGCCGTGAGGTGCGCGCGGGCGGTGATCGAGCGGCTGGGCGCGCCCGAACAGGTACTGGCTCGTGGCCGACTCCCCGACCTGCTCAAGACCGGCGACCGGGCCGCTGTACAGCACGCGTCCGCCACCCTCGCCCGCGCCGGGGCCGATGTCGACCACCCAGTCCGCCCGCCGTACGACGTCCATGTCGTGCTCCACGACGAACAGCGAGTTGCCCGCCGCCTTGAGGCGGTCCAGCACGTCCAGCAGCGGTTCCGCGTCAGCCGGGTGCAGGCCCGCGGAGGGTTCGTCGAGAACGTAGACGACGCCGAACAGTCCCGAGCGCAGCTGGGTGGCGATCCGCAGGCGCTGAGCCTCACCGGGCGACAGGGTCGTAGAGCGGCGCCCGAGGCTGAGATATCCGAGGCCCAGGTCGAGCAGTACGTCGACCCGCGCGACCAGATCGCCACAGATCCGGACCGCGACCTCGGTCGTCTCCCCGGACCGGGCGGTCGACGTGGCGGCATCGGCCTCGGACCGCCCCGCGACGGGCCGCAGCAGCGCCACGACCTCGGTGAGCGGCATCACGTTGATCTCGGCGATGGAACGCCCGGCGAAGGTCACGACGAGGGCCTCGGGCCGCAGTCCGCTGCCGTGACACTGGGGGCAAGGCACACTCCTGACGAACCGGAGTGCCCGTTCGCGCATCTTCTCGCTCTTGGAGTCGGCGAGGACGTGCATGACGTGCTTGCGGGCGCTCCAGAACTTGCCCTGGTAGCCGTAGTCGACGCGGTCCTCCTCCGGCTCGATGTACACGGAGGGCTGCTCGTCCGTGTACAGCAGCCAGTCCCGGTCCCTCTTCCTGAGCCTGCGCCACGGTCGATCGATGTCGATCCCCAGGCCGCTCACGACACTGCGCAAGTTGGCGCCCTGCCAGGCGCCCGGCCAGGCGGCGATCGCCCCCTCACGGATGCTCAGCGAGGGGTCCGGGACGAGCAGGTCCTCGGCGACGTCGTGCACGACGCCCAGTCCGTGGCACTCCGGGCAGGCGCCGGCCGCGGTGTTGGGTGAAAATGACTCGGCTTCCAGCCGCGCGGCCCGGGGCGGATAGGTGCCGGCGCGGGAGTACAGCATGCGCAGCAGATTGGACAGCGTGGTGATGGTGCCGACCGTCGAGCGCGAGCTGGGCGACCCGCGCCGCTGCTGCAGGGCCACAGCCGGTGGCAGTCCGGTGATTTCCTGCACGTGCGGTGCGCCGACCTGTTGCAACAGCCTTCGAGCGTACGGTGCGACGGACTCGAAGTAGCGCCGCTGGGCCTCCGCGTAGAGCGTGCCGAAGGCGAGCGAGGACTTGCCCGAACCGGAGACGCCGGTGAAGGCGACCAGCGCGTCCCGCGGAACGTCGACATCGATGTTCCGCAGGTTGTTCTCACTGGCGCCCCGGACATGCACGAAGGGGTCGGTCGCGTCCTTGTTCACCGTTCCTGATTACCCGATCGCGCCGGGAACCGCGCGACAGGCGCCGTCACCGGGCCTCGCTCACACGAGCGTCCCGAGTGTCCCCGATCCATTTTCGGTACACGGCCTAACTAAAACTCCGCTCGCGGATGCCGACAGGGTGGTGTTGCTGCTGGAGGCCACCCAGCCCGGGGTCTCCGCCGCCGGCGGTGTGAGCAGGAACGCCGCAGTGACATGGACGAGCAGGAACAGCGCGGCGTAGAGGCAGTAATGCCCATAAACAAGGTGGTCACGGTGACGGGGTTGAGCTGGAGGCGGCCCTGTTGCCGATCGATCGCGTCGCGGTGCCCGGGGTGGCACGAGCTGGTGTTCGAGGTGGCGCAAGCAACCGTGGCCCGGTGGTGGAGCAGGCCCTGGGAGGGGAGGACGAGGAGATCTGACCGTACCGCCCGCACCCGCTGGCGGGGGCCAGCGTGTCACACGGCGTCGGCGATACCTCGCGGGCATCCTGTGGGCACGGGCGGTCGGGGGGCAGCCGACGAGAAGGAGTCATGCGGGTGTCGTCTCAGGGCGTAACGGTCGTGGCTCTCCTGGCGGATCCCGACGCGCCCACGGAGGTCGCCCAGCGCATGGCCCGGGTACTTCCCAATCGGCTCGCCGACAAGTCAGGTCAGAGGCGAAAGTTCCACGTCAAGGTGGTCAGTGAGCCCTTCACCGCAGGGACCGATGACCCGCCCACCTTGATGCGCCGGATCATGGACCGCGGAAGAGCGGAGGATTGGGACATCGTCGTGGCCCTCACCGACCTTCCGCTGCACGCACACGGGCGCAAGCTCGTTGTGGATCTGAGCCACGAACAGGGCTTGGCCCTGCTGTCTCTCCCGCCGCTGGGGGGCTTGTGGCTGCAGACCAGGGCCCGGCGGGCCGTGGAAGAAGCCGTGCTCAGCTTGGCGGGCCTGCGGTTCACCCGGGCTGAGGGACCTCCGCAGAGTCAGCCGTTCTTGGGGCCTTTTGTCAGTCGTCTCGCGCCTGTTCACCCGGGCCAGGTCGGTGAGGAGGAGACCGCTGATCTTCGGTACGTCGTCAGCGGACCGCGCGGTTACCTGAGGGTGCTCGTCGGTATGGTCCGCGCCAACCGGCCGTGGCGTTTGGTGCCGGGCTTGTCGAAAGCCCTGGCGGCCGCACTCGCCACGGGAGCGGTCGCCACCGTGAACTCCACCATCTGGAGCCTGGCCGAGACGCTGAGCGCGCCACGCCTCGTGATCGCCACGGTCGGGTCCGTCGCGCTCATGGTGGGCTGGCTGATCGTCGACGCGCAGCTGTGGCATCGATCAACAGAGGTCTCGCCGGAGGCGAGGCAGAAGACGAGGCTCTACAACGCTTCGACGGTCATGACCGTGGGTATTGGGGTGCTCGTCTGCTACGGCGGTTTGATCGTCATCAACTTGGTGTGGGCTCTGTTTATCATCAACGGCCAAGTGTTCGCTTCCGTGACGCGAACCCCGCTGCACGCCGCGGAATACTTGACGTTGTCATGGTTCGTGGCTTCGGTGGCCACCGTGGGTGGCGCGCTGGGATCGGGCTTGGAGAGCGACGAGGCGATCCGGGCGGCCGCCTACTCCAAGCGCGAACAGGAACGTCGCCGCATGCTCCAGGACGGCCACGATGACTAGCGGGTAAGGTGGGTTGGAGATGCGTCGTTGACTGGTCGTCGTCCGAGTCCGAAGAGTGCGTGGCCTTCTCACGTCGAGGGCCCACGGGGCTCGGACGGTACGCCACCAGAGCGCCGGGACTCCGCCTGACGGCGGTGGCACCACCTTTCCGCCTGAACCGGGTGACCCCCCCCAGAGGCATGCTGGAGCCACGGACCCCGTCGCACCCCCTCCCTGGAGTCAGGCTCTTGCGCCGTCTCCATCCCCTGCCGTGCTGCGGTCATGTCGCGGCACCGAAGGAAGCCATCATGAAAGCAGCGGTATATGACGGCCCGCGAACGGTCACCGTGAAGGATGTACCGGACGCGAAGATCGAACACCCCTGCGACATCATCGTCAAGATCACCACTACCAACATCTGTGGTTCGGACCTGCACATGTACGAGGGCCGCACCTCGTTCGAGTCTGGCCGCACCCTGGGACACGAGAACATGGGACAGGTCGTGGAAGTCGGCTCGGCCGTCCGCAAGGTCCAGGTCGGCCAGTACGTGGTTCTGCCCTTCAACATCGCCTGCGGCTTCTGCAAGCAGTGCGAGCGGGGTCTGACCAATTACTGCTTGACCATGCAGCCGGAACCGGCCCTCGCCGGAGCCGCCTACGGATTCGCCGACATGGGCCCCTACCAGGGCGGCCAGGCGGAACTGCTGCGCGTGCCCTACGGCGACTTCAACGCGCTGCGTCTGGGCGAGGACGCCGCCGAGCGGCAGACCGACTATGTGATGCTCGCCGACATCTTCCCCACCGGCTATCACGCCACCGAGATGGCCCACGTCAAACCGGGAGACCAGACGATCGTCTTCGGGGCCGGCCCCGTCGGGCTGATGGCGGCCTACTCCGCGCTCCTCAAGGGCGCCGGCCGCGTCTGGGTGGCCGACTACCAGCCCGACCGGCTGCGCAAGGCGGAGGAGATCGGGGCCATCCCGATCAACACCGCCGAGCAGAAGCCGGCGGAAGTCGTCAAGGAGGCCACCCTCGGTCTGGGTGCCGACAACGGTTGTGAGTGTGTCGGCTACCAGGCACACGACCCCGAGGGGCACGAGGACGCCAGCCTTACGCTCAACGGACTGATCGACTCGGTCAGGTTCACGGGCGACATCGGTGTGGTGGGCGTGTTCCTGCCCCAGGACCCCGGCGGCGCGGAGGCCCAGGGGGAGCTGGAGGCGCAGGGCAAGGTCCCGATCGACTTCGGCATGATGTGGTTCAAGGGCCAGCACATGGGCACCGGGCAGGCGCCGGTGAAGAGGTACAACCGGGCTCTGCGGGACCTGATCGCCGGCGGGAAGGCGACGCCGAGCTTCGTCGTCTCCCACGAACTCAGCCTGGACGAGGCACCCACCGCCTACGAACACTTCGACGCCCGTGACGAGGGCTGGACCAAAGTGGTCCTGCATCCCAACGGGCACGGGAACGGCCACAAGCGGTAAGCGACCCCGGGGCCGCCGTCCTGCCTGGCGCCCCGGACCGGTCCGGGGGGACGGGCGACGATCTGCCCAGCCGGGGCTGGGGGCGGTCGCCCGCCCTCCGGACCTGGACCAACGGGGACTGCCGGCACTCCGGCACGGACGGCGGACGCCCAGCATTGTCCGCTATGGCTGCACCCCGTCCCGCGGCTGCGGCCGCCAAGATGTTCGCGCGGCGTGGGGAGGAGGCTTCCTTGCCTGACGGCTGCCACACCTCAACCACGCCGACGCGACCCGGCAGGGTGTTCCGGCTAGGCTCACAGCCGTGACGTGGCTGCGGGCCTTCGGGGGAGTCGTGCGATCCGGGCTCACGATCGAGGAGACGCGGCTGGAGCCCCTGCTCGCGCTGCGCACGGCAGCTGGGGTGGCTATCGTCGTCGGGCCGACGCTGTGGCTGATCTCCCCCGCGTATGCCGCGTCGGCCGCCCTCGGCGCCTACTCCGCGGGTGGCGCCACCTTCCAGCGCACCTGGCGCCCACGCAAGGTGATCGCGCTCGGCGCGGGCGCGGGTCTGGCGCTCAGCACCTTCGTGGGCTACCTGGCGGCGGGGCGGCTCGCCACCTTCCTCCCACTGCTGGCCGTATGGACCTTTGCCGCGGGGATGACGTGGGCCCTCGGATCGACCGCTGGGATCGTCGCAGCAACGACGGTCGGCAGCATGCTGGTGACCGTCACCCTCCCCACGAGCGTCGGGCGAGCCCTTGAGCACGCGGGGGTCATCGCGCTCGGGGGCGTGGCGCAGGCCGTGCTGATCTTGCTGTTCCCGATCCGCCGTTGGGGGACGCATCGCGACGCGCTCGCCGACGCCCTCGCCGCCGTGGCGGACTACGCCCGCCGGTTACGGCACGACCCGACCGCCCCGTTCGACCCGGAGCCATTGATGACGGCCCGGGACGCGGCCGCCGTGACGCCAGCACAGGCCCGCACCCGTCCCTCCGTCCTCCACGGCCCCCGGGGAATCGCCGAGCGTATTCGGCCGGTCGTCGCCGCGCTCGCCGACCCAGACGTCGGCGCCCCGGCGGAGGGCCCCGGGCGGGACCGCGCGCGGGAGTTGCTCGACGCGGCCGCCGATGTCCTCGATGCGGCCGCCCGTTCGATCCGCCGCGGCGCTCCCGCCGAGGTGCGGCCCGGGAGCATAGACGTCCTGCGCGTCGACGAGGAGCACGAAGTGCTGGAGGGCCCCGCGCGGCAAGCCGCCGAACGGCTCGTGGAACTGCTCGGCGAGACGTTGGAGCTCGCCAGGAGCGGCGGCGCGCGCGGGAAGACTCCCACGCCGCCCGACGCCGCCGGCGCCCAGTTCCTGGTGCGCCCGACAATGCTCCGGCTGGTCCCGGTCGTCGCCCAGGCTATCCGCTGTGAGCTCCGGCGTGACTCGCCCGTGTTCCGGCACGCCGTCCGCCTGGCAGCGGTGGCCACGCTCGGTTATCTGATCGCCGCCCGGCTGCCCCTGGGCCACGGCTACTGGGCGCCCATCGCCTCGGTGATGGTGATGCGGCCGGACTTCCACCGGACGTACGCGCGAGCGGTGGCCCGTCTCGCCGGAACCCTGGCGGGAGTCGCGCTCGCCACCGGGATGGTCAGGGCTCTGGGCCCGGACGCCCATGTGTACGGCGCGCTGGCAGTGGTCTCAGCAGGTCTGTCGTACACGCTGATCCGTACCGGCTACGCCTACTCCCAGTGCTTCACTGCCGCGTACGTCGTCTTCCTGCTCGGCATGGGCGGCCAGGCATGGGAGCAGACGGTCCCGGAGCGTGTGGTGCTCACCGTGCTCGGTGGGGCCCTGGCCATGCTGGCATACGTGGTGTTCCCCGCATGGGAGACGCCCCGGCTGCGGGGCCGGCTAGCGGACTGGCTCGCCGCCAACGGCCGCTATGCGGCCGCGGTGCTCCGCAGCTATGCCGAACCGACCCGGGAGCATCACGCCGACATGCGCAGGGCACTGCTGGCGAGCAGGGAGGCACGGGCCGCCTGGCAGGAGGCATACGACCGGGCGAGGCAGGAACCAGTCCGCCCCAGAGGCCTGACGTCGCGCGAGGCCCAGGAGGCACAGGAGGCGCTCAAGGGGTTCGGCCGGGCGGCGATGCTCATGGAGAGCCACGTCCCGCGGGCCGACAGCAGTTTCGTCTCCGACGCGGAACGGTTCGCCGAGGCTCTGGAGGCGGACACCGCGCAGGCGGCAGTCGACGTGCGTGAGCGCAGAAATCCGGACTGGGGGCGCGTGGAGGAGGCGCTCCACGCGTGGGAGGACGCCACCGCCGGGGACCGGAGCCCGGTCGTGCGGCGCGAGGCGCAAATGCAGAAGCGGGCCTTGGAGGATCTCGCGACAGCCGTGAGCTGCACACCCCTGGAACGGGATGTCGTCTCTGCTCGCGAGGAGCAGCGGGTACGGGCGGCCTTGGCGACGGAAGGTGATGGATCAGGACCGGCGCACCGGGGTGGGTGACGGCTCCAGCGACGGGGAGCGCCGCGCACGTCAGAGACGACGGCTTGCACGCCGCCCGGCAGGAGACCTCCGACACCCCCGCCGCCAGCCCCGGTGCGGAACAGACCCTGGCCTGGCTGCTGCTGGCAGCTCGATACGGCCCAGCACGCGGGATTCTCACGGACACCGCTACCGCCTCGCCCTCACCCGAATGACCGAATACCCGCGTCGGAGCGGGCGACCGTTCCGGCATCGGGTGCATCGGAGTCTGAGACCCGTCAGCTCCGGAAGTCGGCCATCGCTACACCGATCGCTACATCCTGCGCCGCCTCGCACGCTTCAACCGCACCGTCTGCGGCTACAGGCCAGGAGGTCGACGACGCGTGCAAGGGCGCTGCCCCAGGAACACGGTCTGTCCGGCGGAACTTGCGGCACGGCTTGGTGGCGCTGCGGCGCTTGAGAACTCGGGTGCGTTTCGCCGGGTGCGCTTCCTGCGGCGCAGCACGGCATCGAGGCGTCTTCGCCGCGGTCATCGTGCTGGAACGCTCTGTGGACCGATCACGACGGGCTTTGACGACGTCAGAACCTGGGAGATCCTGAGAGCGTCAGCGCAGGCTGTCGGATTGCAAGATGCCCAGCGAAGGGCGCGCGGCCCTGGAGCGAGGACAAACCTGGTCGCTGGCCGAAGGCGGTGTCACCGTACGGATGCGCCCCGACGGACCATTGCGATGACGCGTCGGCCGCCGCGCTAGGTGTTCTGTCCACGGAGGTTGGTGACAGGCTTCACGGCCGAGTGATCTTGAATGAGTGAGGGCCTTCCGGGTTCGGTGTGGATTGCGACGTCTACACACTAACGATCAGAAGGCCCTCATGCCCCACCGTAATGCACCGCTGACCGAGACCGGACGGCTGCGTCTGGCACGATGTGTCGTCGACGAGGGCTGGCCCCTGCGCAGGGCCGCCGAACGTTTCCAGGTGTCGCCCACGACGGCTCAGCGGCGCGGCGGGTGCCGGGGTCCGAAGACCCTGGCACCCGCCGCGGCTGGGCCGGGACGTTTCACGTCACCGGTGGTTGCCGACGCATCACTTGGGGCCGAGCTGCACCACACCCTCTGGGCCCGCATCGTCAACAGCGGGCTCGCCCCATGAACTTGACACGTTAACCCCGTGCGATGTCTGCCGTCGGCCGACCGGTCGAGCACCGTGCGCGACGAGCAGGAGATCGCCAGGCCGCGCACGGCGTAAGAGGCGGGTGAGCCGGAAGGAGCGATCGCCGTCCCTCACCACGCCCGCCTGGCTGAGTTCGGCGTGCCCGAGGTGCGGGCGGTCCTGGGTGCCCTGCAGGAACTTCCGGAAAACGGCCTCGATTGGCCGGTGGGCCACCTCGGCACCGGCCCGGGCATCGCGATCGGGGTACCGCCGGTTCCGGTCGAGCCCAGGATGACGGCCCCTCGGCCTCCGGCCTGATGTGACCCGATGCCCCGGTCGAGAAGGCGAAGCAGATCACGATCCCGATCGAGTTCGAGCTGCAGTGGGACGAAAGGCGCGTCCCGCGCGAGGTCGCGGCCTCGGGCTGTTCGACGCCTTCGCCTCGAAGGAGGAGATGTTGCACGCCAGAGCGGGCCGGCACTTCGCCTTCCCCAGGTTCGAGGCCGGCGGCGTGGTGCGGTTCTTCGCCCGGCACCTCGGTCGAGCGGCCACGTCACCCGCCTGAAGGCGAGCGGTAGCGGCGCCCGATCTGCCATCGGGGTTACTACCGTGGAGCGGGTTACGGCTGCGCATCCAGAACGACGCACCCTCCCCCCACCTGACACACTTCCCCAGAGGCTCCGGCGCCGGCCGTCCAGCCCGGGAAGTATGAGTGAAGCGAGGGACAGGTCGAGTGGGCAAGTGGGGGCGGGCGCTGGACGCGGCGGGGATTCACGAGCCCCGGCTGCGTGACGACTACGGCCAACTGCGCAAGCAGGCCGCCGCGTTCAAGCGCGAGATCGTGTTCGCCGCCGACCTGCTGCTGCCGAACCACCTGGTGCCGCACCTGATCACCGCGATCGCCTTCATGCACGCCACCGACAACCTCCTGGACAGCGGACCGGTGGCGCAGCGCAAGGAGGCGTACACGCGGTGGGAGCATGAGGTCACCGGCGGCCTGGCCGACGGGCGTACCGGCAATCCCCGGCTGCGCCCGCTGCTGAACAGCGTCACCGCGTATCCCGTCCTGCGTGAGCGTGTGCGGGATTACCTCGCCGGGGCCACCACGGACCTCGACTTCACCGGCTTCGCCACCGAGGCCGACTACCAGCGTTACCTGGATGCCTACTCCCTGCCCGCGTTCATGCTCGGCGCCACGCTGCTGGGGCCCGACGGCGACCAGACGGCCTACCGGGCTGGCTGCCGCCTCTACATCGACGCCAGCCAGCGGCTCGACTTCGTCAACGACCTCGCCGAGGACCTGGCCGACGACCGCCTCACCCTCCCCGAACAGACGCTGGAGCAGTATGGGGTCGCCCGCGCCGACCTCGAACGTAAACGGGATCTACCGGCCGTCCGGTCCCTGATCACCGGGCTGCTCGACCACGTCGACGAGACACTGGCCGAGTCCCGAGCCGTCATCGGCCACGTCCCGCCCGCCCACCAGCCGATGGTCCGTTGCCTGATCAGCCTCGACGAGCTCACCGTCGCCGCCGCGCGCGCCGACATCTCCGCGCTGCTCCACCGCTCCGCCGGCCTGTCCAAACCCGCCGCGGCACGGCTCCTGGTCCGCGCATATGTCGAGGCTCGCCGAGTGCGTCGCTGACCGGCCGTGCGGGGAGCCCTGTCAGGCCGGGTTCCGCCGCGTCTTGTGTCACGGCGTGGACGTTCCGACTCCGCGAGCCCGCGTCGCGAAGGGGTGAGTCGCGGCATCGGCTTCTTCTGGTTGCTCCCCACTGATCAAGAGATGAGCATCTGTACCAGTCGTCCACGCGTGGCTCGGGCCCCGGCTGGCCTCCCAGGGCTTCGTCGTGTTCACCATCGACACCCTCACCACCCTCGACCAACCGGACAGCCGTGGGCGGCAGTTGCTCGCCGCGCTCGACTACCTGACCCAGCGCAGTTCCGTGCGGACCAGGATCGACAGCACCCGGCTCGGTGTTATGGGCCACTCGATGGGCGGCGGCGGCACACTGGAGGCGGCGAAGAGCCGTCCGTCGCTCCAGGCCGCCATCCCGCTCACCGGCTGGAACCTGGACACCACCTGGCCGGAGATCCAGACGCGCCCACGCTGGTCGTGGGCGCCGACGGGGACACGATCGCACCGGTGGCCACGCACTCCGAGCCCTTCTACCAGAGCCTGCCGAGCAGGTTCGACAAGGCGTACCTGGAGCTGAGGGGCGCCACCCACTTCACGCCCAACAGCTCGAACACCACGATCGCGAAGTACAGCATCGCGTGGCTGAAGCGGTCATCGACAACGACACCCGCTACGAGCAGTTCCTCTGCCCGCACACCTCCTGATCCCACCCCGCACCGAACGACCGCGTACGTGGGTGACGGCCGCCGGGCACGTGCCCGGCGGCCGTCACCCACGTACGCTTACCGCCGTGGGCCGCCGGTCCTTGTGCGGGCGCACAAGCCCTACGGGCCGCGCCTGGGAGTCGCAAGGGGTTTTCCTACGAGTCGGGGCAAATGAACGCGGGGCTTCCGCGTACGCTCCCGCGTCGAGCTCTCCCGCTGGCTGGACCGCGCGGAGCAGACCACCGCACAGCCATAGACGCGGAGCAGACCACCGCACGCTCTTGGACACCGGGGGCACATCGCCCTGCGAGCGCCCCGCAAGAACGGGAGGCCTGGGCCGGAGAGCGGGAGCAGGAGGCCGGGAGGAAGGAAGAGGGCGGGAGCGAGAGGCCGGGATCCGGAGCGCCCGTGTGCCACGCGTCGCCCGGCCCGGCCGAGCCGAATCCGCGCCCGACCCCGGCATGCTTGCCGTGTGGCTGGGCAGACAGCCGTTCGAGGACGGCCCGGTGCTCCTGTGCCCCGGCCCCGGTCGACGTGCGCACGCCTGACGGAGAATCGGGCGGGTACAGAATCACCCCCAGCCGGTGCAGCGCCGCCCCTCACGTGGCTGGAGCCGGACCCGCTTCGATGGCATTACCGGAACAGGAGCACGCTCATGCGTTTCTACGCCCAGACCCCCGCGCGTCGGGGCCGTCAGGTGTTCGCCGACCTGGTCGCCGTGGCCCTCATCGCCGTCGTGGTGAAGTTCGCCCTGGCCGTCCACGACGCGATCCTGCTGCTGGCCGAGCCGGGCCGCAAGGCGGAGAGCGCGGGGGACACCCTCGCGGGCAGTCTCGGTGACGCCGGCGACGCGGCGTCGAAAGTACCGTTCGTCGGCGACTCCCTGAGAAAGCCGCTTCAGTCCGCCGCCGAGGCCGGCACAGGTCTGTCCGACGCCGGACAGTCGCTCCAGGACACCGTCGGCCATGTGGCCACCTTGACCGCGCTCGCCCTGATCATCTTCCCCGTGGCCCTGGTCCTGCTGTTGTGGCTTCCTCCGCGCCTGCTCTGGGTCCGTCGCAGTGCCACCACCCGCCGCCTCCTCGACGCCTCCGGCGGCGCCGACCTGCTCGCTCTGCGCGCCCTGACCGGGCCGCAGCGCGCTCTCGCCGCGGTCCCCGTACCGGCCGGCGGGCTGGCCGAGGCCTGGCGCCGTGGGGATCCGCACGTCATCGCCGAGCTGTCGTCCGTCGCCCTCAGGCAGACGGGCCTGCGCCCCTGACCCGCGAGGCGATGAAAAGCGGGAAGGCCGGGAAGGCCATGAAAAGGGGAAGGTCGTGAAGAGCGTCAAGGCCGCGAAGGGGGGAGGCGGCCTCACAGGTCCACCAGCCTCAACTGTGCGGGCCGGGCGGGTCCCTTGTCCGGTGAGACCCCGATCGTGGGGACCCGCCCGGGGCTCACAGCACACCTTGCTGCACGAGTGCCGAGAGCGCGAGCGCTCCCGGGATCAGGGGCAGCCACACCGTCAGGACGCGGTAGCCGACCACGGTCGCCGTGGCCACGCCCAGCGGAGCGCCGAGCGCGGCCATGGCGAACACCAGGGCGGCGTCCACGGGCCCGATGCCGCCGGGCGCCGGTACCGACCCGACCGCGGTACTGGCAGCGAGGAACGCGAACACCACCTGCGCCCAGGACAGCGGCAGCCCCAGCGAGGAGCCGACCGAGGCGACCACACACCCCTGGAACACCGGCGCCAGAGCCGCGCCGCCCCACAGGGCGAGGACGCGGCTGGGCCGGGTGTGCACCAGCCGTGCGTCGGTCAGGGCGGTACGCACGAGGGCGAGCGCCGGCCGGCGCAGCGGACGGACGACCGTCACGAGCAGGGCGGCGGCCGCGGGGCCGAGCACCACGCATCCGGTGATCAGGAGCAACGTCCCGTTGTCCGGGACGAGTTCCTCGAGCTCCAGCATTTCCGGGAAGGCCAGCACGAAGATGATGAGGACGGGGATCTTCGCCAGCGGCTTGACCAGCGAGTACAGAGCGATCGACGCGGTGCCCCGGGCGAGCGGTACGCCCTGGTTCTGCAGGAAGCGCAGGGTGACGGCGTGCGCGCCGACGCTGGCCGGGAGTACGTGGTTGGCGGCGCCGTCGGCGAACTGGGAGGCGAGTAGCAGCCCTGGGGACAGCCGGTCCGGGACGGCGCCCTGCCGTACGCACGCGGCGGTCACCCAGCCCAGGCAGGTGAAGAAGAGCGCGAGCAGCAGCCACCAGGGGTCGGCCGAGGCCAGCCGGGTGGCACCGCCCCGCATCCCCGGCCAGTCGACCGCGGCCCACGCCCCGATCAGCAGCAGCGGGACCAGGACCGCCGCCCGGTGGATGAGGCGGACGGTCGCGTTGGAGCGGACGGGAGACTCGGGGGTGGCCGAAGCCGGGGCGGGGGAGGCCAGGGCTGGGCAGGCCGGGGCAGGGAGCGGCCCGGGCGAGACGTCGAGCGGCAGCAGGGACACAGGGGGAACGTTCCCGGCCGGTGTGACGGAAGGGTGTCCGGGAATCGACGGCGCGCGGGCGCGCGAGCGTCACTGTTGTCCGGGTACCGGGTCGCCGACCGTCGATCGACGCGATGGGGCACGTGTGGCGACGGTGTCAGGGCTCAGCTTTCGGAAGCGTGTCGACGCGTATGGGGGATCTATCGGGGAGCCCGGAATCGCGTGTGATCGCTGATGCCCTCTGTTCGGTGCCGCCCACGAAACATGGGTCGGGGCACGACAGATTCCGCCCGTGAGGGCGATCGATGGCGACGCTAGGTGGTACAACCGTGCGTCCGCGAGGGTGCATTCCGCTCCCGGCGGGGGCGGGGCGGGTCGCGAGAGCTGATGGCGCGGCAGCCGCAAGAGTTCGCGTTGTCCCACTATCGATGTCTCTGAGGGGAAGCACTCATGCTTCGTCGTATCGCGATCACCTTGGCCACCGTCGTCGCAGCCGGTTTTGTCGCTGCCGTCCCGGCCGCCGCCGATGGCTGGGAGGGTGGCCAGGTAGGCGGCGGCTACGCACAGTTCGAGGGCGATCATGCGGGCGCGGAGTACCTGAACCTCGGCGGCCCGTACGGCCACGACGACCAGGGCAACAGCGTTACCCAGAGCATCACCCGCGCATTCGGGCTGAAGTAGCCAGCCCAGCCCGTCGGGAGGGGCCGCTTGCCGCGGCCCCTCCCGACGGGCACCAGACTCTTGGTAGGCAATCTCGAAACTTGATCTTCAAAGTGTGTGGTGGGGCGTGGAGACTGGGCCGTTGAACTCGCCGGCCCGGATGTGCCGGACATCGGGCAGTTGGTGTTGATCGGCGCCTTCGGCTCGGGCGAGTCGCCCCTAGATGATTGATTCCAAGGGGTAGCTGAACGGAGGCGAGGGTGCCCAGTCTCGATGTGTGACGACCGAGATAGACACCCTCGCAACCGCACTGTACGTGCGGGTCGATGACCTTTTGAAGGCCTCGCCGCATCTTGCTCCGTGGCGGCCACGGGTGGGTCTGGAGCCAAAACTCACCGATGCGGAGCTGGTCACCCTGGCCGTGATGCAGGCCCTGCTGGGCTTCGTCTCCGAGGCCCGCCGGCTGCGCTACGCCAACGCCCACCTGCGGTATCTCTTCCCGTATCTGCCCCAGCAGCCGGGCTGGAACAAGCGCCTGCGGCGTGCCGCGGAGCTGCTCAGGCAGATCGTGCGCGTGTTGGCCACCGACACCGCACTGTGGACCGACGACGTCTGGATCGTGGACTCCACACCGGTGGAGTGCGGACGCTCCCGCGAGACCGCGAAACGCTCGGACCTGGCCGGATGGGCCGAGTACGGCTACTGCGCCAGCCACTCGCGGTACTTCTGGGGCCTGCGCCTGCATCTGGTGTGCACCCTGCACGGCCTGCCCATCGCCTTCGCCCTGACCGGCGCCAAAGCTGTCGAACGTGAGGTACTGCTGGACATCTTCACCGTCGATCCGGGCCTGCTTGCCAGCCGAGCGGAGCCGACGCTGCTGGCGGACAAGAACTACTACGGCCGCGACTTCGAACGGCAACTCTCCGACCTGGGACTACGACTGCTGCGACCGGCCCGCAAGGGAGAACCCCCGCGGGCCGGTGCCGAGGTGTTCAAGCCGCTGCGCCAGCTGATCGAGTCGGTCAACCAGACCTTGAAGGCCCAGCTCGACCTCGAACGGCACGGCGGCCGCACACCCGCCGGAGTCACCATCCGCGTCCTGCAACGACTCCTCGCCCTGACCACTGCGATCTGGCACAACCACACGACCGGAGGGACGATCATCCGCTCACTGACGGCCTACGACCACTGACCTTGGAATCAATCATCTAGCCCAGACCTGGCCAGCCTCCCAGGTCCTCTCCCTCAACGTCCTGCGCGGCACCGACGGCGACTTCGCTGTCAAGTCCAGCGTGTTGAAGTGAAGCAGTCCGCCCGGCAGCTCAGCTGATGACCGGGCTGCGGCGTTCGACCAGGACCACGTCGCGCCACTGGCCGTTGTGCTGGCCTATGCGCTCACGCGTACCGATGACCCGGAACCCAGCCCGCTCGTGCACGGCCAGACAGGCCTGGTGGTCTCCCCGGCGGCTTCTGCTACGGCCTTCAGCCTTCAGCAGGCGGGCGGCCGGTTCCGTAAAACCCGGCAGGTCCGGGCCAGGTGCCGGGCGGCTGGTGTCGCGTACCAGCGGGTGCAGCCGCGCGAGGGGCAGCGCGTCCAGCCCGGTCGCGGAGTGCCAAGTCAGTTTGACACTTCCTCCGGTCGCCGGTCATCGCTGGCTGTAGCGGGGATGGCGTTGTCGATGAGCACGGCGGCTATGGCGGTGGCGGTGGGAAAAGTGTCGGCGTTGAGGACCCGGGTACGCGCCGCGGCGCCGTCGAGGAGTAGCGCGAGCTGCTCGCCGAGCTGTTCAGGGTCGGCGGCGCCGGCTTCGCGGGCGGTGTCGGCGAGCCGTGCGGCGACGGCTTTCTTGTAGTCGCGTGCGTACTGGGATGCGGGGTGTTGGGGGTCATTCAGTTCGACGGCGGCGTTGATGTAGGGGCACATGGGGGTGGTGGGGGGGATGTCGAAGACAGCGAGGAGCCGTTCGCGGGGCGTGAGGTCGGTGCGGTCGAGCACGTAGGACAGAACGGAGGGGTCGAACCGGCGCAGATACTCGGCGACGAGTTCGTCCTTGCCGCCGAAGTGCTGGTAGGCCGTTCGTTTGGATACTTCGGCCACCGCGCAGAGCTGGTCCATGCCGGTGCCGTTGATGCCCTGCTCGCGGAACAGCTGCTGGGACGCGCTGAGGATGCGTTCCCGGGCGCCCCGTCCGCGGCGTCGTCCCTTGGGGCCCTTCTCCAACTCCGTCATGGGTCCATGCTACCCGCTTGGGTAACGGTCGGTGTACATAGTTTGCGTCACAGGCTCCCGCCCTCTACGGTAAGTGCACGGGACGGTGTACTTAATTCTGTCGCCCCAGGTCCACACGGCATCACCGATACAAGGGAACGACTATGGGAAAGCTCGACGGCAAGGTTGCGGTCATCACGGGCGGTTCAACTGGCATGGCGCTGGCCGGAGCGAAGCTGTTCGTCGACGAGGGCGCCTACGTCTTCATCACCGGCCGCCGCCAGGACGCCCTGGACGAGGCCGTCAAGCAGATCGGCCGCAATGTCACCGGCGTGCAGGGCGACGCCGCCGACCTGGGCGACCTGGACCGCCTCTACGACACCGTCAAGCGGGAGAAGGGAAGCATCGACGTGCTGTGGGCCAGCGCCGGCGGCGGCGAGCCCGCCCCGCTCGGCGAGATCACCGAGGCCCAGTTCGACACCTGGTTCGGGCTCAACGCCCGCGGCACCCTGTTCACCGTCCAGAAGGCCCTCCCGCTCTTCAACGACGGCGGCTCCATCCTCATGACCGGCTCCAACGCCTCCCTCGGCGCCTTCCCTGGCTGGAGCGTCTACGCCGGCAGCAAGGCCGTCCAGCAGGCATGGGCCCGCATCTGGCTCAACGAACTCAAGGACCGCCGCATCCGCGTCAACGTCCTTACCCCCGGCCAGGTCGCCACCGCCAAGCAGGAAGAACTCTTCGACGAGGCCACCAAGCGCCAGTTCGAGTCCCTCATCCCCCGCGGCCAGATGGGCCGCCCCGACGAAATCGCCACCGCCGCCCTCTTCCTCGCCTCCGACGACTCCAGCTACGTCAACGGCATGGAACTCGTCGCCGACGGCGGCACCACCGCCATCTGAACCGACCAACTACCAGGGCAGGACATCTCATGAGCAGCATCAGCATCATCGGCACCGGGAACATGGCCCGCACCATCGGCGCGCGGGCGATAGCGGGCGGCAACACCGTAGAGGTCATGGGCCGCGATCAGTCCAAGGCCGCTGACCTGGCCAAGGTTCTCGGCGGTGGCACTACGACGGGAGAATGGGGCACCGCCCCGGCCGGGAACATCGTCATCGTGGCTTTGTTGTACGACGGTGTCGTGCCGGCCGTCCTCCAGTACGGAGACGCTCTCGCGGGCAAGGTCATCGTCGACATCAGCAACCCCTTCAATTCCACGTTCGACGGGCTGGCTCACGGCGAGGAGACCTCGATCGCACAGCAAGTCGCCAAGGCCGCCCCGGCCAGCGCCAGCGTGGTGAAGGCGTTCAACACCATCTTCCGCCACGTCCTGGAAAAGGGCCGGCCCGACGTCTTCATCGCCGGCGACGGCGTGAAGGCCAAGGCCAGTGTGGAGGCATTCATCGACAGCCTCGGGCTACGCCCGCTGGACGTCGGCGGCCTGACAATGGCGCACTGGCTGGAAGGAGCAGGCGTCGTCACGGTGGGCCTGGCCAACCACGGCGTGGGGAACTTGGACTTCGCCCTCAGCATCACCGAACTGCCCGGCTGAGGTGTCCACTGAACCGTGCTGACGATCCGCCCTTAGGGAAGACTGGAGGGCCTGGGCAAGCGGCTTAGCCCGCCCCGCCCCCGCGCGCTGGGGGTGGTGCCCGCCTGGCCGGACACCTCGGCCGCGCTCGCAAGGGCTACCCGTCATGGCGGGGAGGTGGTCGTGCGCCTCCACGTACACCGCTCCGAGCGGGTGTGAAGCGAGCAGGCGCTACGCGTTGTCGCCGACACCGGCGAGGCGCTGGTGACTGCGTGCCCGCCCGAGCGGGGGCCCACTGGCCCGCCCTGTACGCCAAGGCCCGCGCGAAAGGCGACCGTACGGTGTGCACCGAGGCATTCGATGCGATGGCAGCGTGCCGGCCCCGCCGGAACCCGGCTGGTGCGCCTTCACAGGGAGGTGGTCTGGCGCTGCTGTGCCAACGCGGTGATGCAGGAGGTCGGTCTGGGGCTTGGTGAGGGCGGTGATCTGGCGGGGCGCACCCGCTGGTCGGCGCCCGAGTGGGAGGGATACGAGCGGGTGCACCCTCCGGTCCTGCTCGTCTTCCACCAGGTCGGCAAGCGGTCCGCGAAGAAGCAGATGGCGAAGGTCGCCGGCCTCACCCGCCCCCTCGCTGGAGTTGCGTGAGCGTGCGGTACGGATGTCACCGCGGCCGGGCTGGCCGCCGCCGCGATCGACCTGGACCGTGCACCGACGACCGATGGGCGGCGGTCGACGTACGGGCCTGGAACCAGTCGCGCGAGTCGCACCCGCACCTGTGTGAGGACTGCCAGGACCGGGCCGTCGCAGCCAGGCAGCGTGCCGAAGCCGACGAACGCGGGCGCCAGGAGCAGGAGCACCTCCGCGAACAGGCAGAGGAAGAGGTCGCACCGCAGAAGGCCGGCGGTTGGCGCTTCCGCTTCCGCACCTGAGCCGTCAAGCCCGCACTGTCGGCGGTGGCTGGAAGGCTGGTCGGATGAACGCCGATGACGAGCAGCTGCTGCGAGGCCGGGTGTACGGCCACGACCACGACGACCCCAACCCCGGCCCGCTCCCGCACCAGACGTACGCCGTCCTGGTCGGCGGGCCCCTGGACGGACTGCTGCTCGACATCACCGGCTGGCGGCCGGACGCGGAACGCAGGCCTCGTGGGCCAGTGCGGAAACAGTAGGCCGGCGCAGGACTAGGGCCGGCAGATGGTGTAGCAGTTCCTTCGGGGCCCTGGCGCAACAGCGCCAGGGCCCCTCCACGCGTTGTGTACAGAGGTGCGACGACAGACACCGCATCCGGTAGCCGTCAGCACCCGCGACCTCGGCCGGGAACTTTCGAAACTCGGTCGTGCGACAGGAGCGCCGGGCCGGATGAGCAGGGGATACGAAACCGGAGTTGCGCACCGGGTCGCGGCTCGGGTGCCGCATGTGCTGTGCGGCTGTCGTGCAGTTGGGGGAGTAGACGTTCAGGCGTTCGTCCAGGCTTCGAGGAAGGCTTTGCGTCCAGCAGGGTCGTCCGACCTGCGGTCGGCGTGCAGGATGTGCCAGGCGGTGAGTTCGAGATCTCGGAGCCACAGTTCTCCGGTGACCTGTGTCTTGAGGTCGGGTAGATGGTCGGACTCGGCGAGGGCCTGGCCGATCACCTCCCCGGCTGCGACGCGTTGGGGCGGTGTCATCTCGTCGACGGCCGAGAGGATCTGTCGGGCCAGGGCGGTTCCTTCGCCTGCCAGGGATTGCAGCACCTCGGCCTTGATGTTGGCGGGGAGCAGGTAGGCGGTGCCTGAGGACCTCCACAGGTTCGACCAGAAGCGTTCGCCTGCCGCGGTGGGAGCAGGGAGCGCGGCCAGCAGCCCGAGGAGATGGCCGATGGCCGCGTAGCCGCTGGAATGGGCGGCTGCGACCACCGCGATGCCGGCGACGCGTTCCACATCGAGGGGACCGGCTTCGAGGTCAGATGCCAGGCCCAATTGGTGTTCCAACTGGTCTGCGAGGGGAGCGGACACGTGGGGGCGGACCTCAGGAAGCATCGGTAATCCTTGCGGGTAGGCGAGCGGAGATGCCCGTTCGGAAGCCCTG
Source organism: Streptomyces sp. NPDC005195 (assembly GCF_040608315.1). NCBI lineage: Bacteria > Bacillati > Actinomycetota > Actinomycetes > Kitasatosporales > Streptomycetaceae > Streptomyces > Streptomyces sp. NPDC005195. Next base: position 2,048 of record NZ_JBEXHZ010000051.1, on the reverse strand, counting down.
ATCGTTCCCCACGGCCAGCGGCTGTACTCGTCTTGGCGTGGCCCAATTTGTAGCGGGCGAAAGGGGGCCGGAGTCCACACGGTGAGAGATTCCACGCCGGCTGACGTGCGCCTGGTTTTCGGGACCAGCCCCTCAAAGGCTGTCCTGTGAGGTCTCCTAGCATGAGCGCATGATTGCCAGTGATGCCCAGGAGTCCGGGGGAGGACGGGAAGCCATGTCCCGTGACGCCGCTGAGTCGCTGTTGTCTTTCCGAGCTTGAGGGCTGCGTTTTCGCTGGTCAGGCATAGGGTCGGTGCTTCGGTGAGAGGTGTGGCCTGTCTGGTTGTCGCTCGCTGGGGAGGCCGGGATGCCGTCGGTTGTCGGACTGCTGGAACAGCACGAGGTCGCTGCTCGTCGTCGCGTTGAGGGGCTGCGGGAGGAGGCCGACCGTATTCACGCCGAACTGGCCGTGGCCGAGCAGGAATGGCAGGAGTGGACGGTCGCCCGCAGGCGGGTCGATGCGGTGCTGGCTTTCGGTGGCGATAACGACCCGCATGCCTCCCAAAACTCGCGGGACGTGCCGAAGGCCAGGTCACAGGTGGTGGTGTGGCGGGAAGGGCTTGCCTGGTCGGTGCTGTCGGTGGACTATCAGCGGATCGTTCAGGTGCTCGCGGACCGTGTCCGGCTGCATCAGGGGCCGCTGACCTGCCAGGAGATGGCCGCGTTGTTCGGGATGGACGTGGTGCCGGCGAGGGTGGAGGCCTTGCGGGCGAAGGCGAAACGCCTGGCCGCCCGTGGCTGGCTGACCGAAGCTGCGCCGGGACGGTTCACGCTGGTGAAGGGTGTGACCGGGTCAGGCGGCGGGTCATGAGCAGGATCATCGACCAGTAGACGATCGCTTCCGCGCTGGTGGTGCGGCGTTCGTAGTCGCGTGCCAGCCGGCGGGTGCGCATCAGCCAGGCGTTGGTGCGCTCGACGATCCACCGTTTGGGCAGGACCACGAAGCCGCGTTGGTCGTCGCTGCGTTTGACGATCTGAAGGACCAGCGCGAAGACGGCCAGGCAGTGCCCGACGAGGCTGCCGGTGTAGCCGCCGTCGGCCCAGACCAGCTCCAGCCGGTGATGCGCTTCGGTCACCTGCTGGAGCAGTACCTGGGCGGCGGTGCGGTCACCGATGTCCGCGGCGGTGACCATCACCCCCAGCAGCAGCCCGAGCGTGTCGACCACAAGGTGCCGTTTGCGGCCGTTGATCAGCTTCCCGCCGTCGAAGCCGCGGCTGTCCGCGCCGACCACGGCGTCGGCCTTGACCGACTGGGAGTCGATCACCCCAGCGGTCGGCTCGGTGTCCCGGCCCTCTTTCTCGCGGACCCGGTCGCGCAGCCGGTCGTGGAACTCCCGGGTCAGGCCGTGGTCGCGCCAGCGGCGGAAGAACGCGTAGACCCGGTCCCACGGCGGGAAGTCGGCCGGCATGGACCGCCACTTGATTCCGTTGTCGACCAGGTAGCGGACCGCGTCCAGTATGGCCCGGTGGCAGTATGCCTCCGGCTGCCCGCCCCGGCCCCGCATCCAGCCCGGCACCGGCAGTAGCGGCCGGATCACCGACCACTCCGCGTCCGTCATGTCCGACGGATAACGCGGCTGCCGTGCGCCGTCGTTGGATGCGTTCCCGAACTCGTGTGCCAAACAGTCACACGCGAGGGTGACCGAAGTGGACTCAGCCCACGGGATGCCATAGAACTGCGTCAACAGGGCCTCCTGGAATGCTCATTGGCGTAGATACCCTTTGAGCTACCAAGAGGCCCTGCTTTTATGCACGTCAGCCGCCGCAGCCACTCGATCGGGACTCCCGCCCGACTGGAGCCCGTAAGTTCGAAGTCGCGGCCAAGGTCTGGCAGTGGCAGTCATCGCCGGAAGAGCTGAGCCCGGATCCACCGGATTGATGCCTGTGGATAGTTTCTCCGGAAACGAGGAAGTGCCTTGTGACCTGCGATGATGGGGTTTCTCTAGGACCACATCAGGCACGATCGGCAAGGCACTTCCGAGATGCAATCCTCCCATGCCGCGGCGGCG
>NZ_JBEXHZ010000050.1:0-38268 GCF_040608315.1 Streptomyces sp. NPDC005195 | reverse complement strand
CACGCCGACGACGCCGTCGCCTGCGATGGCGGTGACGATCTCGGGGGCGAGTCGGGGGCCGGCCGGGCCGGGCCGGGCGGGCGGGGGGGGAGGGCGCCCGCCCGGGGGCGGCCCCCGGCCCGGTCGGGGGCGCTCCGGAGGGGCGGGACCCGGGTCAGAGCCGGGCGGCGAGGGCGGCGGAGGTCGGCGCCTTGCCGTCGGTCAGTGGTTCGACGTACCGGAACAGGACGTTCTTGAGCTCCTGGATGTACGCCGCCCGCTCGGCACCCTCGTGGGCGAGGATCAGTTCGAGCCCCGCTTTGTAGATGCCCAGGCACACCTGCGCCGTGCGTGTGATCCCGGCGGCGGGCGCGTCGGGCAGGAACGCGGAGAGCAGTCCCTCGACGCGGGAGATCAGGGTCAGGTGCAGCGCGTCGTGTTCCTCGGCGATCCGGCCCGGGATGTCGGGGCCGTGCATCAGGGCGAAGAAGACGGGGTGGTCGCAGTTGAAGGCGACGAAGCGGTCGACGGCGGCGCCGACGGCCTCCTCCAGTGTGGTCGCGGGGGCGACCGGGCCGAGCGCCTCGCCGTAGGTGGCCCGCATCTCGTGCATGAGCCGGTCGCCCAGTTCGATCGCGATGGCTTCCTTGTTCGGGAAGAACTGGTAGAGCGTGCCCGGCGAGACGCCCGCCTCCCGGGCGATCGCGTTGGTGCTGGCGGCGGTGTAGCCGGTGGTGCAGAAGACGGAGGCCGCGGCCTCCAGCAGCTGGGCGATCCGGCGTTCGCCGCGGGCCTGCCGCCGGCGGGGCCGCTCGTCGTCGGCTGTCCGGTCGCCGAGGGTCCGCGCGTCGGCGGTCTGCGCGTCGGCGGTCTGCGCGTCGGCGGTACGCCGCTTCTCGGGCTTGTCGGGCACGAGTTATCCCCAACTCTCCGAACGTGTTTGACAAACGCGAGCGGTCGCTCGCATTCTGGTGAAACGCGAGCGATCTCTCGTGTTTGTCGATTCTATGGCAATGACCGACCCATGCTGCCTGAGCGCACGGACGGAAGCGGACGCACGGACACAGGGTCACGGTGAAGGGGACACCGCGCGATGACCGAAGTCAACAGCGCAGATCAGGGCCGGGGCAGGGGCGCGGGGCGCGGGAGGGGCGCGCGAGCCAAGGACGGTGCGGACGGTGCCCCGCCGACGGGTGAGGCGGCGATCGAGGGTCATCGGCCTCGACCTGGTGACAGCCCTCGGCCGGGCGGCAGCGTGCGGACGGGTGGCAGGTCGCGGACGGATGGCGGTCCACCGGTGGGCGGCTGGACCCGGTTCGTGACCGCGCGGCCCCGGCTGTCCCTGCTCTTCGCACTGCTGCTCACCGCCCTCGCGGTGGTCGCCGGCAGCGGGGTCGCCGACCGGCTGGGCAGCGGCGGCTGGCAGGACCCGACCGCGGAGTCGACGTACGCGACGAAGGCGCTGGAGCGGGAGTTCCCCGCCTCCCAGCCCAATCTGCTGCTCCTGGCCGACTCGGGGCGCGCCACGGTCGACGATCCCTCGGTGGCTGCCGAGGCGAAGCGGCTGACGGCACGGCTCGCCACCGAGCGGGGTGTCACGGGAGTCGGTTCGTACTGGGAGTCGGGCGCTCCCGCGCTGCGCGCCAAGGACGGCCACGAGGCGCTGATCGCCGCCCGGATCACGGGTGACGAGAAGACGGCGAGCGAGACCCTGGACCGTCTCGCGCCCTTGTTCCGGGGCACGCACGGCCCGCTCGGGATCAAGGTCGGCGGCCCCGTCGCCGTGCAGCACGAGATGCAGACCACCATCCGGGAGGACCTGACCCGGGCCGAGATCATCGCCCTGCCGGTGACCCTCGTGCTGCTGGTGATGGTCTTCGGCAGCGCGATCGCCGCGCTGCTGCCGCTGGGTGTCGGCATCATCGCCATCCTGGGGACGAACGCCGTGCTGCGAGGTCTCACGGAGCTCACCGACGTCTCGGTCTTCGCGATGAACCTCACCACGGCCCTCGGACTCGGCCTCGCGATCGACTACGCCCTGTTCATCGTCCGCCGCTTCCGCGAGGAGCTGGCGACCGGCGCCGAGCCGGTGACCGCTGTCGGCACCACCCTGCGCACGGCGGGCCGCACGGTCCTCTTCTCCTCCCTCACGGTCGCCGTGTCGCTCGCCGCGATGCTGCTCTTCCCGCAGTATTTCCTGCGGTCCTTCGCCTACGCGGGCATCGCGGTGGTGCTGCTGGCCGCGGCGGCCGCCCTGATCCTGCTCCCGGCGGCCCTGGTACTGCTCGGCCACCGGGTCAACTCCCTGGATCTGCGGCGCCTGTTCCGGCGAGGCGAGCCGCGCTCGTCCGGCGACGGCGCGGCCTGGGGACGCATGGCCTCCCTCGTCATGCGCCGGGCACCGGTCTTCGCGGTGGCCACCACCGTCGGGCTGATCGTCCTCGGACTGCCCTTCCTGGGCGTGAAGTTCGGCACCGCGGACGATCGGCAGCTGCCCTCGGGCGCGGTGTCCCATGTAGTCCAGCAGCACATCCGGGACGGATTCCCGGGCAGCCCCGGCGGCGGCCTGGAGATCCTCGCGGAGGGCCGGGCCACGGAGGCGCAGTACGCGGCCTACAAGAGCCGTATCGCCGCCCTCCCCGAGGCGCTGCGGGTGGACGGACCCCTGGTGAAGGGTGACGCCGCGTACTTCACGGTGCAGCCGAGAGGCGAGGCCGTCGGTGACGGGGCCCAGCGCCTGGTGCGTGAACTGCGCGCGACGGACGCCCCGTTCGGCACGGCGGTGACCGGCACGGCGGCGGTCCTGGTCGACTCCAAGCACGCGATAGCCGACCGGCTCCCCTGGGCGGCGGCGTTCATCGCGATCGTCACGCTGCTGCTGGTCTTCCTCCTCACGGGCAGTGTGCTGATCCCGGTCCAGGCGGTGCTGCTCAACGCGCTCAGTCTGACGGCGATGTTCGGCGCGGTGGTCTGGGTCTTCCAGGACGGCCATCTCTCCGGCCTGCTCGGCTTCACCAGCCCGGGATCGATCGAGACGACCCTCCCGGTGCTGATGTTCTGCGTCGCCTTCGGACTGTCCATGGACTACGGCGTCTTCCTCCTCTCCCGTATGAAGGAGGAGTACGACCGCACGGGCGACCACCGGGAGTCGGTCCGCTTCGGCCTCCAGCGCACCGGCGGACTGATCACCGCGGCCGCGGTCATCCTGGCGGTGGTGATGGTCGCGATCGGCACCTCGCGCGTGACCAACACCAAGATGCTGGGACTGGGCATCGCGCTCGCCGTCCTGATGGACGCGATGGTCGTGCGCAGCCTGCTGGTCCCGGCGGTCATGCGCCTCACCGGGCGCGCGACCTGGTGGGCGCCCGCTCCCCTGCGCCGCTTCCACGACCGGTTCGGACTCAGCGAGGGCGAGACACCGGAGCGGGCGGCCACGAAGGAGGACGAGCCCGGCACTCCGAGCGAGCAGGCGGACGGCCGGGACCGGGACAAGGTCGAGGTGCGCGGCTAGCGTTCACCCCTGAAGGCGATCTTCGGGCGGAGGGTGGCACGGATGCGGGCAGTGGTGTTCGAGCGGTACGGGGAGCCGGCCGGGGTCCGCGAGGTGGCTGATCCGGTGCCCGCCGAGCACGGAGTGGTGGTGCGGGTCGAGGCGACCGGGCTGTGCCGCAGCGACTGGCACGGCTGGATGGGGCACGACCCGGACATCACCCTGCCCCATGTGCCGGGCCACGAACTCGCCGGAGTCGTGGAGGCGGTGGGCGCGCGGGTGGCGGGCTGGCGCGCCGGCGACCGGGTCACCGTCCCGTTCGTCTGCGCCTGCGGGAACTGTCCCTCCTGCGCGGCGGGTGACCAGCAGGTGTGCGAGCGGCAGACCCAGCCGGGGTTCACGCACTGGGGATCCTTCGCGCAGTACGTGGCGCTGGAGCGGGCCGATGTGAACCTGGTGGCGGTGCCGGACGAGATGTCCTTCTCGACGGCGGCGTCGCTGGGCTGCCGGTTCGCCACGGCGTTCCGCGCGGTGGTCGCACAGGGCCGGGTTGCCGCGGGGGAGTGGGTCGCGGTGCACGGCTGCGGGGGTGTGGGCCTCTCGGCGGTGATGATCGCGGCGGCGGCCGGGGCACGGGTCGTGGCGGTCGACCTCTCGCCCCGGGCCCTGGAGCTGGCGCGGACGTTCGGGGCGGTGGAGAGCGTGGACGCCGCGCGCACCGAGGACACGGCGAAGGCGGTGCGTGAGCTGACCGGTGGCGGCGCCCACGTCTCCCTCGACGCGCTGGGCTCCCCGGTCACCTGCGCCGCCTCGGTGAACGGGCTGCGCCGCCGGGGGCGTCACGTCCAGGTCGGTCTGCTGCCCGAGGCGCCCGCCGTTCCGATGGCCCGGGTGATCGGCCTCGAACTGGAACTGCTGGGCAGCCACGGGATGCAGGCGCACGCCTACCCACGAATGCTGGAGCTGGTGCGCGCCGGTGTCCTCCGGCCCGACCTCCTGGTCACCTCCACCCTCGCACTGGACGGCGCGCCGGCCGCCCTCGCCGCGATGGGGACGGCGCCCGGGACCGGGGTGACGGTCATCGAGCCGTGGAGCTGAGCGGGGGAGAGGCGACGGGGTTCTTGTGTCCCGTCCCGTCCGGTGGTGACCGGGCGGGACGGGACAGGCGGGGACAGCGGACGAGGGGGCGGGCGCGGTGGACGGGATGTGCGGCGGGGCGGGGCGGGGACGGAGGCGGGGACCGCGGGCCGGCGGGGTCAGTCGGATCTGCGGCCGCGGTTCCCCGGGCGGGAGGCGACCCAGGCGCGGACGGTGTCCGCGTACCAGTAGGGCTTTCCGCTCTCCACGTGGTCAGGAGGGGGCAGCAGCCCGTGTTTGCGATACGACCGCACGGTGTCCGGCTGCACCTTGATGTGCGCCGCGATCTCCTTGTACGACCAGAGCTTTCGGTCGGTCATGAGTGGCACCTCCCTGCGCGCGCCGCGGCGGCGGCCGGGGGCGGCCGTCGGGGGAGCCGGGCGCTGCGCTGGTGATCACAAAGCCTGTGCCCGGTGAACGACACAGCGTGAGCGCAGGGCAGTGCTTGTCGACCGGGTGTGACGCAAGACCCGCGTACACGGGACATGTGTGACAGGAAGGTGGCATTTGTGACACAGGTGACGCAATGGGAGGGAGCGTCGAGTGGGTGCGGGCGGGCCGGGGGCACTCGTCGTCCCCGCCCCCGGCCCGCCGTCCGTCATCCCCGCGTCCCGGATCCCCGTCCGCCTAGGAGCCCCGCGGAGCCCCCGGGGCCGTCAGGCCCCGCACGACCGCAGGAACGCCCGGGTCCGCTGGGCGATCGGCAGCGGCTTGTCCGGCGGGCACGGATACATGTCCTGCTCGACGATCGCGAAGAGGTCGATGTCGAGCTTCTGCGCGGCGGCGAGCACCGGCTCCAGCGTCGGCACACCGGACGGCGGCTCGCACATCACGCCCCGGGCGACGGCGGGCCCGAACGGCAGCTCGTTCGCCCGCACCTCGGCCAGGATCGACGGATCCACCTGCTTGAGGTGCAGGTACCCGATGCGCTCCCCGTACGTCTCGATGAGTTTGACGCTGTCGCCGCCGCAGTAGGCGTAGTGCCCGGTGTCGAGGCACAGCGACACCAGCGAGGAGTCGGTCGCGTCGAGGAAGCGCGTGACGTTCTCTTCACTGTCGATGTGCGTGTCGGCATGCGGGTGGACGACGATCCGCAGCCCGTACCGCTCGCGGACCTCGTGGGCGAGCCGCTCGGTCTGGGCGGTCAGGTCGCGCCACTGCGCGGGCGTGAGGGTGCTGTCCTCCAGTACCTCGCCCGTCTTGTCGTCCCGCCAGAAGGCCGGGATCACGACGAGGTGCTCCGCGCCCATCGCCTGGGTGAGTGCCGCGATGTCGGAGACGTGCGCCCAGGTGGCGTCCCACACCTCCGGCCCGCGGTGCAGCCCGGTGAAGACGGTGCCGGCCGACACGGTGAGCCCGCGTCGTGCGGTCTCCTCCCTGAGGACGGCCGGGTCGGTCGGCAGATAGCCGTACGGGCCCAGTTCGATCCACTCGTATCCGGACTGGGAGACCTCGTCGAGGAAGCGCTGCCAGGGGACCTGTTGCGGGTCGTCGGGGAACCACACGCCCCAGGAGTCCGGAGCCGAACCGATCCGGATGCGGGACAGTGGGGACCGGGGTGATGTCTGCGGTGACAACGACGTCATGGGCGTCAGCTTCCGACGGCCCGGGTGAGGTGTCAAGGGCTGGTCCGAATGTCTGGACAAACCGTTGACAGGGCGTCCCGCACAGGGCTAGACCTTGGGGAAGCCGAAGCGAAGGGAACTCGATGGCGTACGACCTGATCACCATGGGACGGATCGGTGTGGACCTGTATCCGTTGCAGACGGGGGTCCCGCTGGCGAGGGTGTCGTCCTTCGGGAAGTTCCTCGGCGGTTCGGCGACGAACGTCGCGGTGGCGGCGGCCCGGCTGGGTCGCGACACGGCGGTGATCACACGCACGGGCGACGATCCCTTCGGCACGTACCTCCACGAGGCGCTGCGCGGCTTCGGCGTCGACGACCGCTGGGTGACCCCGGTCCCCGGCCTGCCGACACCGGTCACGTTCTGCGAGGTCTTCCCGCCGGACGACTTCCCCCTGTATTTCTACCGGCAGCCCAAGGCCCCGGACCTGGAGCTCGACGCGCACGACCTCGACCTGGGCGCCGTCCGCGACGCGCGCATCTTCTGGATGACGGGCACCGGCCTGAGCGAGGAGCCCAGCCGCACGGCGACGCTCGCCGCGCTCGCCCACCGCGCCAAGTCCGGTACGACGGTCTTCGACCTCGACTGGCGTCCGATGTTCTGGAAGGACCCCGACTCCGCGCGGCCGTTCTACGCCGAGGCCCTGCGCCACACCACCGTGGCCGTCGGCAACCTCGACGAGGTCGAGATCGCCACCGGCGAGCGCGAACCGCACGCGGGCGCCCGCGCGCTCCTCGACGCGGGTGTCGAACTCGCCGTGGTCAAGCAGGGACCCAAGGGAGTCCTGGCCGTCCACCGCGACGGCACGTCCGCCGAGGTCCCGCCCCTCCCGGTGACGGTCCTCAACGGCCTCGGTGCCGGTGACGCCTTCGGCGGCTCCCTCTGCCACGGCCTGCTGTCCGGCTGGGACCTGGAGCGGATCATGCGGCACGCGAACGCCGCGGGCGCCATCGTCGCCTCCCGGCTGGAGTGCTCCTCCGCGATGCCGACCCCCGAAGAGGTCGAGGCCGCGCTCGTGGCGGGAGCGGTCCGATGAGGGCGGGACACGTGGGACACGGGGGCGGCGATCCCTCGGCGCACGGACATCAGGGCGGCCATGACGGCCGCGACGGGCACGACGGCCGCGCGGGCGACACCGGCCGTGCCGGCGACGCAGGGCGCGGCCCGCACGACACGCCGGACGGCCCCACCGGACGTACCGGTTCCTCCGGCCCCACCGAGCGTGACAGCCGCACCCCGCGCACCGACCGCATCCCGCCCGCCGGCCGCACCAACGACGCGGGCCCCCGGGACGTCGACGTCGCCTCGCTCGTCCAACTGCGTGCCCGTCACCCGGAGGCCATCGCCGAGGCCGCCGCGCGCCGCCCGCGCCGGCCCCTCCTCGACGACACCGGCCGGCTGATGATCGTCGCCGCCGACCACCCGGCCCGCGGGGCGCTCGCCGTCGGCGACCGCAAGTTCGCCATGGCGAGCCGCGCCGACCTGCTGGAGCGGCTCTGCCTCGCCCTCTCCCGCCCCGGCGTCGACGGCGTGCTCGCCACCGCGGACATCCTCGACGACCTGCTGCTGCTCGGGGCCCTGGACCACAAGGTGGTCCTCGGTTCGATGAACCGCGGCGGCCTGGCGGGCGCCTCCTTCGAGCTGGACGACCGCTTCACCGGCCACCGCCCGCGGGACCTCGAGCGGTTCGGCTTCGACGCGGGCAAGCTGCTGCTGCGCATCGACTACGACGACCCGGGCTCGCTGCGCACCCTGGAGTCCACCGCCCGCGTGATAGACGAGATGGCGGAACGTCAACTCCCGGTCTTCGTGGAACCTTTCCTTTCCCGTCGCCGTGCGGACGGCAGACTGGTCAACGATCTGAGCGCCGACGCCGTCATCAAGTCCATCGCCATCGCCAGTGGCCTGGGCGGCAGCTCGGCGTACACCTGGCTGAAGGTCCCCGTCACCGAGAACCCGGACGACATGGCCCGGGTCATGGAGACCTCCACCCTGCCCGCCGTGCTGCTCGGCGGCGAAGTCGGCGAGGACCAGGAGGGCGCGTACGAGAAGTGGCGCGGCGCCCTCCAGCTCCCCACCGTGCAGGGCCTGGTCGTAGGCCGCTCGCTGCTGTACCCGGCCGACGGCGATGTGACCGCCGCGGTGGACACCGCCGTAGGACTGTTGTGAGGATCCGATGACGAGCAACGACCTGTACGTCCCCAAGGGCGCCACCGCCGGGGGGCCGTACGCCGTCGACATCGACCCCGGGCGGGCCGGCTGGACCCACAGCAGCCTGCGCGTGGTGGAGCTGGAGCCGGGAGGTACGCACACCTTCACCACCGGTGACAGCGAGTGGATCGTGCTTCCGCTGAACGGCGCCTGTACGGTGCGCACAGAGGACGAAGAGTTCCAAATCCTGGGCCGGGAAAGCGTGTTCGCGGGGGTAACCGACTTCGCGTACGTACCCCGGGACGCCCGGGCACAGATCGCCTCCGGCGCGGGAGGCCGCTTCGCCCTGGCAGGAGCGAAGTGCGAGCGCCGACTCCCCGCCCGCTACGGCCCCGCGCCGGAGGTTCCCGTCGAAGACCGCGGCAGCGGCAGCTGCGCCCGCCGGGTGCGCAACTTCGCCTCTGCCGACGCCTTCGACTGCGACAAGCTCATCGCCGTCGAGGTCATCACCCCCGGCGGCCACTGGTCCTCGTATCCGCCGCACAAGCACGACGAGCACCGGCCGGGCGAGGAGAGCGAGCTCGAGGAGATCTACTACTTCGAGATCGACGGCCCGAACGGATTCGGCTATCAGCGCGTATTCCCTTCGCGCGAGGGCGGAACCGACGTCCTCGCCGAGGTCCGCACCGGCGATGCCGTGCTCGTCCCCGACGGATGGCACGGTCCGTCCATCGCCCAGCCCGGTCACACGATGTACTACCTGAACGTGATGGCCGGACCGGGCGAGGAGAGGGAATGGCGGATCTGCTTCCACCCGGGACACGTAGAAAGCACAGAGGGCTACCGATGACGGATCCGATGACGAAGACGTCAGAGGCGCCGACGACGACCAGGCTGACGGTCGCACAGGCGCTGGTGCGGTTCCTGGCCGCGCAGTACACGGAGCGGGACGGCGAGCGGCAGCGGCTGATCGGCGCCACCTGGGGCATCTTCGGCCACGGCAACGTCGCCGGGATCGGGCAGGCGCTCGTCGAGTACCCGGACGAGATGCCGTACCTCCAGGGCCGCAACGAGCAGTCCATGGTCCACGCGGCGGTCGGTTACGCACGGCAGAGCAACCGGCTGTCGGCGCACGCCGTGACCACGTCCATCGGTCCCGGCGCGACCAATCTCGTCACGGGCGCCGCGCTCGCGACGGTCAACCACCTCCCGGTGCTCCTCCTGCCCGGTGACACCTTCGCGACCCGCCCCGCGGACCCGGTGCTCCAGCAGCTCGAACTCCCCTACGCGGGCGATGTGTCGGTCAACGACTGTCTGCGCCCGGTGTCCAGGTACTTCGACCGGGTGACCCGCCCCGAAGCGCTGATCCCGGCCGCCCTGCAGGCCATGCGCGTGCTCAGCGACCCGGTCGAGACCGGCGCCGTCACGCTCGCGCTGCCGCAGGACGTGCAGGCGGAGGCGTACGACTGGCCGGTGGAGTTCTTCGCGGAGCGGACCTGGACCGTGCGCCGCCCGGCGGCCGACGCGGCCGAGCTGGCCGCCGCCGTCACGGCGGTCCGCGGGGCCCGGCGCCCGCTGATCGTCGCGGGCGGCGGCGTGCACCACAGCCGCGCCGAGGAGGCGCTCGCGGAACTCGCCGCGTCCACCGGGATCCCGGTCGCCTCCACCCAGGCGGGCAAGGGGTCGCTGCGCTGGGACCACCCGCAGGACGTGGGCGGCATCGGCCACACGGGCACCGCGACCGCCGACGAGCTCGCCCGCACGGCCGACCTGGTGATCGGCGTCGGCACCCGCTACACCGACTTCACCACCGCCTCCGGCACGCTCTTCACCGCCCCGGGCGTCCGCTTCCTGAACGTCAACATCGCGCCCTACGACGGCCACAAGCTCTCCGGGATACCGCTGGTCGCCGACGCGCGGGCCGGGATCGAGGCCCTCACCGAGGCGCTGCTGCTGCACGAGCACCGTGCCGGGCCCGGGTACGTCACCGAGTACACGGACGACAAGGAGCGCTGGGAGTACCGGGTCGACGCGGCGTTCGAGGCCGAGGACATCGACCTGCGGCCCACCCAGCCACAGGTGCTCGGTGTTCTCGACGAGCTGGTCACCGACGACGACATCCTGATCAACGCGGCCGGTTCGCTCCCCGGTGACCTGCACAAACTGTGGCGGGCGCGGTCGCGGGACCAGTACCACGTCGAGTACGGCTACTCGTGCATGGGCTACGAGATCCCGGCCGCGATCGGCGTCCGGCTGGCGGCGCCCGACCGTCCCGTGTGGGCGCTGGTCGGCGACGGCACGTATCTGATGATGCCGACCGAGATCGTCACCGCCGTGCAGGAGGGCGTCGCGATCAAGGTCCTCATCCTGCAGAACCACGGCTACGCCTCGATCGGCGGCCTGTCCGAGTCCGTGGGCGGTGAGCGGTACGGCACCGCGTACCGTTTCCGCTCCGAGGACGGTACGTACACGGGAGCCCCGCTGCCCGTCGATCTCGCCGCCAACGCGGCCAGCCTCGGCATGCGGGTGCTGCGTGCGAAGACCGTCCGTGACCTGCGCTCGGCCCTGGCCGAGGCGCGGGACGCGGACACTCCCACTTGTGTCTACGTGGAGACCAGAACGGCAGACACAGTGTCGGGCGCGCCCCCGGCCCAAGCCTGGTGGGATGTACCCGTGGCCGAGACCGCGACCCGAGTGTCGGCGGTCAAGGCGCGTGAGGAGTACGACCGGCACGTCGCCGCCCGACGCCGCCATCTGTGAAGGAGTTCTTGGCCATGACGAAGACCGTCGACCACTGGATCGGTGGCAAGCCCGTCGCGAACGCCGCGGGCGAGTCGGGTATGTACGGGCCGGTCACCGACCCGGCGACCGGCGCCGTGACCACGCGGGTCGCCTTCGCGACCGTGGACGAGGTGGACGCCGCGGTCGCCGCGGCGAAGGACGCCTACGCGACCTGGGGCCAGTCCTCGCTGGCGAAGCGGACCACGATCCTCTTCAAGTTCCGGGCGCTGCTGGACGCCAACCGGGACGCGATCGCCGAGCTGATCACCGCCGAGCACGGCAAGGTGCACTCGGACGCGCTCGGTGAGGTCGCGCGCGGCCTGGAGATCGTCGACCTGGCGTGCGGGATCACCGTGCAGCTGAAGGGCGAGCTGTCGACCGAGGTGGCCTCCCGGGTCGACGTGGCCTCGATCCGGCAGCCGCTGGGCGTCGTCGCGGGCATCACGCCGTTCAACTTCCCGGCCATGGTGCCGATGTGGATGTTCCCGATCGCCATCGCGTGCGGCAACACCTTCGTGCTGAAGCCGTCCGAGAAGGACCCGTCGGCCGCCATGAAGCTCGCCGAGCTGATGGCCGAGGCCGGCCTGCCCGACGGTGTCTTCAACGTCGTGCACGGTGACAAGGTCGCCGTGGACCGGCTCCTGGAGCACCCGGACGTAGCCGCCGTGTCCTTCGTCGGCTCGACGCCGATCGCCCGCTACATCCACACCACCGCCGCCGCGCACCACAAGCGCGTCCAGGCCCTGGGCGGCGCCAAGAACCACATGCTGGTCCTGCCCGACGCCGACCTGGACGCGGCCGCCGACGCCGCGGTCTCGGCCGCGTACGGCTCGGCCGGTGAGCGCTGCATGGCGATCTCCGCGGTCGTCGCGGTGGGCGCGATCGGCGACGAGCTGGTCGAGAAGATCCGCGAGCGCGCCGAGAAGATCAAGATCGGTCCCGGCGACGACCCGGCCTCCGAGATGGGCCCGCTGATCACGGCGGCGCACCGCGACAAGGTGGCGTCCTACGTCCACGGCGCGGCCGCGCAGGGCTCCGAGGTCGTCCTCGACGGCACCGGCTACACCGTGGAGGGCCACGAGGACGGCCACTGGATCGGCCTCTCGCTGCTCGACAAGGTGCCCACGACCGCGGACGCCTACCGGGACGAGATCTTCGGCCCGGTGCTGTGCGTGCTGCGCGTGGAGACGTACGAGGAGGGTGTCGCCCTCATCAACGCCTCGCCGTTCGGCAACGGCACCGCGATCTTCACCCGGGACGGCGGCGCGGCCCGCCGCTTCCAGCTGGAGGTCGAGGCGGGCATGGTCGGCGTGAACGTACCGATCCCGGTGCCCGTCGGCTACCACTCCTTCGGCGGCTGGAAGGACTCCCTCTTCGGGGACCACCACATCTACGGCAACGACGGCACGCACTTCTACACCCGCGGCAAGGTCGTCACGACCCGCTGGCCGGACCCGTCGGAGGGGCCCTCCGGAGTCGACCTGGGCTTCCCGCGCAACCACTGAGGCCGTACGGCCACCGGTGCCCCGCTCCTCGCACGAGGGGCGGGGCACCGTCGTGCCCGGCCCACCGCCGCGCGACGGCCCTCTTCATCAGCTCGGTGACGTCGCCGACCTGCGCGGCCGGCGGGGCCTTCACACGGGCGGTGGCGCTCCGCGGTGGCCCGGAGTGCGGACCAATCCTGGTCAATTTCGCTGCCTCGACTGCGGTTCTCGCCATGCGGTGATGAAACGGGTACCGCAGGCAAGTTGGCGGCATCACCTTTGAAAGCAAGGTCACATTCCATTGGGTATTGATGATTGCAACGGAAAGACGTCAAGACCTGGGAAAGCGATGTGGTGTGCGTCGCTCCGCTATTGCGGATTTCGCAGGTAAACGGCCATTGACGCGACGGTTTCCGTCAAGGTTCCATCAACGCGGGAGCGGACGACGAGACGTACGACACGAGCCGCCGGAGGCGATAGCGCTCCCGCCCGAACAACCTGACGCACGAGTCGATCGGAACCGCTCCATGACCGACACGCTCCGCCCTGTCGAGACCGCTGCGCCGGACACCGTCTCCACGGCCTCCGACAGCCCCCAGAAGCTCAAGCGCTCCATCGGCATCGTCGGAGGCACCCTGCTCACGCTCTCCTGCGTGACACCCGCCTCCACGCTCTTCGTGGTCGTGCCCGACCTGTTCTCGTCCCTCGGCACCGCGACCGCGCTCACCATCGCGATCGGCTCGCTGCTCTGTATCGCCGTGGCGTTCTGCTACTCGGAGCTGGGCACCCTCATCCCCAGCGCGGGCGGCGAGTACGCCATGGTCTCCACGCTGGCCGGCCGGCTCGCGGGCTGGCTGGTCTTCGTGCTCTCCCTGCTCGTCGTCATGATCGTGCCGCCGGTGATCGCGATGGGCACCGCGGACTACCTGGCGCCGATCGTGCACCTCAACGCGTCACTGGCCGGTGCGGGCGTGATGCTCCTGGCCACCCTCGCGGGCCTGCTCGACCTGCGGGCCAACGCCTGGATCACCGGTGTCTTCCTGGTCCTGGAGGTCATCGCGGCGGGCGTGGTGGCCGTCCTGGGCTTCTCCCACAGCCGGCGCGGCGCCGGCAGCCTGGTCTCCATGCAGGTCGCGGGCTCCGGCGGTCACACGGACACCGTGACCGCCATGCTGGTGGTGTCCGGACTCGCCATCGCCCTCTTCATCACCCAGGGCTTCTCGACCGCGGTCTACCTCTCCGAGGAACTGGAGAACCCGCGCCGCAACGTGGCCCGTACGGTCCTGGCCACCCTCGCCATCTCGTCCGTGATCATCCTGGTCCCGGTCATCGCCATCACCATGGGCGCCCCTGACCTCTCGGCCCTCACCGGCGGCGACATCAGCACCATGGTCACCGCCTGGTCCAACTCCGCCGTCGGCACCTTCGTCAGCCTCTGCGTCGCCCTCGCGATCATCAACGCGGGCATCGTCATGGTCATCCAGAACTCCCGGGTGCTGTTCGCCTCGGCCCGCGACAAGGCCTGGCCCGGACCCGTCAACAAGGGCCTCTCCCGGCTCGGCCGCTTCGGCTCCCCGTGGGTCGCCACCCTCCTCGTCGGCGTCCCGGGCGCCGCCCTCTGCTTCGTCAACCTGGACACGCTGTACGGCGTCACGGGCGTGTCCGTGACGGCCATGTACCTGCTCGTCGCGGTCGCCGCGCTGCTCTCCCGGCGCGGCAGCCACGCCCACACCCCTGCCTGGCGCATGCCGCTGTGGCCCGCCGTGCCGGTCCTGCTGATCGCCGTCCTCGCCTACATCCTCAGCCGGCAGGAGACGGTCTACCTCGTGTGGACCGGCGGCATCACGGCCGTCGCCACCCTCTACTGGGCCCTCTACCTGCGACCGCGCCGCGAGACCCGCTGGCTGGTGTCGATCCCCGAGGACATGCAGGCCTGACCCTCACGTGAAGTCCCACGTCACCACCGTGCACGTCCCGTCGTCCTCGCCCCCCGCACTGCGGTACGCGGCGAGGGCGACGTCGTTTCCGGTGTCCACACCGACCCACATCCCGTAGCAGCCGCGTTCACGGGCGAGCGCCGCGAGCGCCAGGACCAGGGCCCGACCGGTGCCGCGACGCCGGAAGGACCCGGCGACCGCCAGCTCGTACAGGAACATCTCGGCGCCCTTGTCGGGATGGACGGTCTCGACACCGCTGACGAAACCCACCGGGGCGCCGTCCTCGTGGGCCAGGAACAGGTGATGACCCGGGGAGTCCAGGAAGCGCCGGGCCCACTCGGGGCGAACGGCGTGGTCGAAGAGGTGCTCGGCCGCCACGAGTTCGGCGACGGAGGTGGCGCGGCGAATCTCCATGGGGCGTTCGTACCACGGGCGCGGTACGCCGGAGCCGACGTCTACTCCCGCAGGAGGGGCGAGGGTTCCGACCGGCGGCGGCATCGGTTGTCGGCGGCGGCCCGTACCGTTGACGCATGGATCTTCGACTGCCCCGACTGCGTGGGCCCGCACCGCGGACGCGGCGGCGGTGGACGACCGCGGCGGCCGCCGTCGTCGTGCTCGCCGGCGCCGGTACGTGGACGGCCGTGGCCTCGGACGACGGGCCGGCCGTCCACCGCTCCGACCGCGTCATGGCCATGGGCGGCGGGGTGCGCATCGACACGTCGTACTTCACCGCCGGCTCCGGCCGCCGCCCCGCCGTGCTGATCGGGCACGGCTTCGGCGGCAGCAAGAACGACGTCCGCCCGGAGGCCGAGAAGCTCGCCCGCGACGGGTACGCGGTGCTCACCTGGTCGGCACGCGGCTTCGGCCGATCCAGCGGCAGGATCGGACTGAACGACCCCGAGGGCGAGGTCGCCGACGTCTCGAAGCTCATCGACTGGCTCGCCGCCCGCCCGGAGGTCCGGCTCGACAAGGCCGGCGACCCGCGCGTCGGCGTCACCGGTGCCTCGTACGGCGGGGCGGTCTCCCTGCTGGCCGCCGGAAACGACCCCAGGGTCGACGCGATCGCCCCGTCGATCACGTACTGGAACCTGGCGGACGCCCTCTTCCCGAACGGCGTCTTCAAGAAGCTCTGGGCCGGCATCTTCATCAACTCCGGCGGCGGCTGCTCCCACTTCGAGCCCCAGCTGTGCGCCATGTACAACCGGGTCGCGGAGGCCGGAAAGCCGGACGCCGCGGCCCGCGCCCTGCTCGAGGCCCGCTCCCCGGCCGCCGTCGCCGGCCGCATCAAGGTGCCCACGCTGATCACGCAGGGGCAGACCGACTCCCTCTTCACGCTCGGCCAGGCCGACGCCATGGCCAAGGCGATCCGGGCAGGCGGCGCGCCCGTGGACGTCGACTGGATCGCGGGCGGGCACGACGGCGGAGACCTGGAGACCGGCCGGGTCGAGGCCCGCGTCGGTTCCTGGTTCGACCGCTATCTGAAGGACGACAGGAACGCCGACACCGGCCCCGCCTTCCGCGTCACCCGCACCGGAGGCATCGACTCCACCGACGGCGCCGTGCAGCTCAAGGGCGCGAGCGCGGACGCCTACCCCGGTCTGGAGGGCACCGAGCACACGGTCCCGCTCGGCACCGGCCGGGAGCAGAGCTTCCAGAACCCGGCGGGCGCGAGTCCACCCGCGATCTCCGCCCTCCCCGGACTCGGCGGCGCCGGTGGCCTCTCCCAGCTCTCCTCCCTCGGCGTCGGCGTGTCCCTCGACTTCCCGGGCCAGTACGCGCGGTTCGACTCCGCGCCCGTCCGCACCGGCCTGCGCGTCACGGGATCGCCGGCCGTGAAGGTCCACGTCACCTCGACCACCGACGACGCCGTCCTCTTCGGGAAGGTGTACGACGTCGGCCCGGGCGGCGCCCAGCCGGTGCTGCCGGCCCAGCTCGTGGCCCCGCTGCGGGTGACGGGAGCCAAGGCGGGCAAGGACGTCACGATCGTCCTGCCCGCGATCGACCACGAGATCCAGAAGGGCCACCGGCTGCGGCTGGTCCTCGCCTCGACCGACCTCGGCTACGCCTCACCGGCCGCCCCGGCGACGTACACCGTCTCCCTGAAGAGCGACCTGATGGTCCCGACCGCGCCCGGCGTGAGGTCCGCCGCGGTGCCGCTGCCCTCGTGGGTGTGGTGGCTGCCCCTGGCCGGCGCGCTGACCGCCCTGGCGCTCCTGCTGACCGGCCGCCGCCGTATGACGCCCGGGGTGCCCGACCCGGCCCTCGCCGAAGTCCCGCTCCAGATCACCGACCTGAGCAAGCGGTACGCGAAGTCCGCGGACCGGTACGCGGTACGCGACCTGTCGTTCCGCGTCGAAAGAGGCCAGGTCCTGGGGCTCCTGGGACCGAACGGCGCGGGAAAGACGACGACCCTGCGCATGCTCATGGGCCTGATCAAGCCCGACGACGGCGAGATCCGCGTCTTCGGGCACGCGATCCGGCCGGGCGCGCCGGTCCTCTCCCGGGTCGGCGCCTTCGTCGAGGGCGCCGGCTTCCTGCCGCACCTCTCGGGCCGCGAGAACCTGGAGCTCTACTGGCGGGCGACAGGCCGTCCCGCCGAGGACGCGCACCTGGCGGACGCGCTGGAGATCGCGGGCCTGGGCGACGCGCTGGCCCGCGCGGTCCGCACGTACTCCCAGGGCATGCGCCAGCGCCTCGCCATCGCCCAGGCCATGCTCGGCCTGCCGGATCTCCTGATCCTCGACGAACCGACCAACGGCCTCGACCCGCCCCAGATCCGCGAGATGCGCGAAGTCATGATCCGCTACGCCGCGGCGGGCCGCACCGTCATCGTCTCCAGCCATCTGCTGGCCGAGGTCGAGCAGTCCTGCACGCACCTGGTGGTCATGGACCGCGGACGGCTGGTGCAGGCGGGCCCGGTGAGCGAGATCGTCGGCTCCGGCGACACCCTCCTCGTCGGCACGGGTTCCCCCGTGGACGGGCCGGTCGTCGAGAAGGTCGGCGCGCTGCCGGGCGTGGCCTCGGCCGTCGCCGCCGACGGCGGGCTGCTGGTCCGCCTCGACGCGGACGGCAGCGCGGAACGCCTGGTCGTGGAACTCGTACGGCTCGAAGTGCCGGTGGCGTCGGTGGGCCCGCACCGACGCCTGGAAGACGCCTTCCTCACCCTGATCGGAGGTGCCGCATGAGCACGCTCGCCGAGCGGGCCGAGACCGCGGACGGCTACCGTCCACGGCACACCCTGCCCCTGCGCGTCGAGCTGCTGCGGCAGCTCAAGCGCCGCCGCACCCTCGTCATGGGCGCGATCCTGGCGTTGCTGCCCTTCGTGCTCGTCGTCGCGTTCGCGATCGGCGGCGGGCCCGGCTCACGCAACGGGCAGGTCACACTGATGGACACGGCTACGGCGTCGGGCGCGAACTTCGCCGCGGTGAACCTGTTCGTGTCCGCCGGCTTCCTGCTGGTCATCCCGGTCGCGCTGTTCTGCGGGGACACCATCGCCTCCGAGGCGAGCTGGTCCTCGCTGCGCTATCTGCTGGCGGCCCCGGTGCCCCGGACCCGGCTCCTGTGGTCCAAGCTCACCGTCGCGCTGGGCCTCAGTCTCGCCGCGATGGTGCTGCTGCCGGTCGTCGCGCTGGCGGTGGGCACCGCGGCCTACGGCTGGGGCCCGCTGGAGATCCCCACCGGCGGCGCGCTGTCCACGGGCACCGCGACCCAGCGGCTCCTGGTGGTCATCGCGTACGTCTTCGTGTCCCAACTGGTCACGGCGGGGCTCGCGTTCTGGCTGTCGACGAAGACGGACGCTCCGCTGGGCGCGGTCGGCGGCGCGGTCGGCCTGACCATCGTCGGCAACGTCCTGGACGCCGTCACCGCTCTCGGCCACTGGCGCGACTTCCTGCCCGCGCACTGGCAGTTCGCGTGGGCCGACGCCGTCCAGCCACAACTGGAGTGGGCGGGCATGATCAAGGGCACGGTGATTTCGGTAACGTACGCGCTGGTCCTGTTCGCCCTGGCCTTCCGGGGTTTCCGGCGCAAGGACATCGTGTCGTAGATCTCCGGAGCGTCACCTACCGGTCTCGGCGGCCGCCCTCCGTGGCCGCTTCGAGATCCATCCGCAACGCTCCGTGACGCACGCCGGAGCCCCCTCGGACGTCACAGTCACAGACATCGGCCCAGTACACGGGCCGACGGGCGACTCACCGAGGGGGCACGGATGGGGAACGACCGCGTACGGCGACCGTGGCGGACGGTACGTCCCGGACGGACGGAACACCTGGGACGGCCAGAGCGCGCCGGGTGGCCGGAACGCCTCGATCGGTCAGAACACCCCGAGTGGCCCGAACCCCTCGGGCGGTCGGAGCGCCCCGGGCGGCCGAGGCGAGCGCGCGGCACCCTGCTCGCCCTCACCCTCGCGGGTGGCCTGCTGCTCACCGGCTGCAGCGGGAGCGACGGCAGCCACTCCTCCGCGGACGGCGCGGCGCACGGATCCGGCGGCTACGCGGGCCCGCTGCCCGCCCCGAACCGGACCCCCGGCTCCGGCCGGGGCGAGCCGGACGGCGAACAGACGGGCGACGCGCGGAGGGAGATCGCGCCGTCCCCCGACTACCTCTCCACCTTCGCCCTCGACGTCGACACCGCCTCCTACGGCTACGCCCGCCGGGCCCTTGCCGACGGACGGCTGCCCGACCCCGCCACCGTCCGCCCCGAGGAGTTCGTCAACAGCTTCCGCCAGGACTACCGGCGCCCCGACGGCAACGGCTTCTCCGTCACCGTCGACGGCGCCCGCACCCGGGACGAGGACTGGTCACTGGTCCGCGTCGGTCTCGCCACCCGCACGGCCGCGCGGGACGGCGAACGCCCGCCCGCCGCCCTCACCTTCGTCATCGACGTCTCCGGCTCCATGGGCGAACCCGGCCGGCTCGACCTCGCCAAGCACTCCCTGGGCGTGATGACGGACCGGCTCCGCGACGACGACTCGGTCGCCCTGGTCACCTTCAGCGACGAGGCCGAGACCGTGCTGGCGATGACCCGCCTCGGCCACCACCGCGGCCGTGTCCACGACGCGATCGACGGTCTCGAACCGACGGAGTCGACCAACCTCGGCGCGGGGGTGCGCACCGGGTACGACACGGCCGTCGAAGGCCTGCGCGAGGGCGCCACCAACCGTGTCGTCCTGATCTCGGACGCCCTCGCCAACACCGGGGAGACCGACGCGGACACCATCCTGGAACGCGTCTCCGGCGCCCGCCGCGAGCACGGCATCACCCTCTTCGGCGTCGGCGTGGGCAGCGAGTACGGCGACGCCCTCATGGAGCGCCTCGCCGACCGGGGCGACGGCCACACGACGTACGTCTCGAACGACGACGACGCCCGCAAGGTCTTCTGCGAGCAACTCCCCGAGAACATCGACCTCACGGCCCGCGACGCCAAGGCCCAGGTCGCCTTCGACCCGGGGACCGTACGGCAGTTCCGGCTCATCGGGTACGACGACCGTCAGGTGGCCGACCAGGACTTCCGGGACGACCGGGTGGACGGCGGCGAGATCGGTCCCGGTCACACGGTCACGGCGCTCTACGCCGTCCGCACCCGGCCCGGCGCCTCCGGGCACCTCGCCACCGCGAGCGTGCGCTGGCTCGACCCCCGCACCCGCGCCCCGCACGAGGAGTCGGGCCGGCTGGAGACGGGCTCCCTCGACGACGACCTGTGGACCTCCGCGCCCCGCCTCCAGGTCGACGCGGTGGCCGCGTACTTCGCCGACGCCCTGCGCACCGGCGGCGACCGCGGGAGCGCGCTGCCGGGCGCGCTCCCGCTGTCCGAACTCGCGGGCCGGGCCCGTACGGTGGCGTCCGCCGCGGAGGACGGTGCGGTACGCGACCTCGCCGACTCGGTCGAGCGGGCGAGCCGACTGACGGGCTGACGGCGCGGACCTGCGACCTGGTCCGCAGGCCCACGGGCTCCATGGTGGTGGCGGACGAGTCCACCGAGGACAACGGGCTGCTCACGCCGTCCTTGAAGGTCGGGCGCCATGCGGTGGCGGCCGTGTAAGCGGCCGGGATCGACGCGCTGTACGAAACCTGAACACGCGAAGAGCGGGCCGCCGAGATGCTCGACGACCCGCTCCGCGGGATGCGGGGATCAGCCGTTGTTGGCGCCGTTGCCCGAGAGAACCGGGATCTGGTCCAGGATGTGCGACAGGGGCTCGTCGCCCTTGGCCTGGGTCGAGTTCTCGACGCACTGCTGGTTCTGCGGGGCCGACAGGATCGGGACGTCCTGCACGGCGATCGGGACCAGGCCGACGAGCGAGCCGGCGTTGACCTTCGCGGGCAGGCCGATGCACGGCTTGTTCAGCGAACCCTGGACCAGCGAGAGCTGCGGGCTCATGGCACCGAACGTGGCGGAGTTGCCGAACGACTGGGTGGCCCCGTTGCCACTGACCGACGTGGTGCCACCGTCGTCACCGATCGCCAGGGCCTGGGGGGCGGCCGCGGCCGAGATGCCGGCGACGGAAGCGGCGATAGCGGCGGTTGCCCACAGCTTCTTCATGTTCGTTCCCTTCGAAAAGCGGACTCCTGGGGGAGGAGTTGCATGATCATCAACTGGGGGAACCGCGACGGGGTTTCGGTTTGTGCCCCATTCGGCGCAGCGCCCGGGAAGCTCGATTCGCCACGTGTACGCCGGTGAGCTCCCTCGAAAGAAGACGCCACGGCCGAAGCGCGGCGCACCGTACGGCCGGGGAATGGAATCTCCTGAGGAGCGGAATAGCCGAAAAGCTGAAGAAGAGAAAAGGGGATGCGTGAAGAACCGAACGGCCGAAGACCTGAATGCATGAAGAGTCGAATGCATGAAAAGGCGAATGTGTGAAGAGTCGGCAGGGTCCGGGAAACGCCGACGGGCCGCCGAAGGTTCGGCGGCCCGCTGACGAGAACTCGGGGATCAGGAAGTGGACTACCTGTTGCCCACACCGTTGCCCGAGAGGACCGGGATGTCGTCCAGGATGTGCGACAGCGGCTCGTCGCCCTTGGCCTGGGTCGAGTTCTCGACGCACTGCTGGTTCTGCGGGGCCGACAGGATCGGAACGTCCTGCACGGAGATCGGCACGACGCCGATGAGCGAGCCGAGGTTCGCCTTGGCCGGCAGACCGATGCAGGGCTTGTTCAGCGAGCCCTGGATGAGCGCCATCTGCGGGCTCATGTTGCCGTACGTCGCCGAGTTGCCGTACGACTGAATGGCACCGTTACCGCTGGTGGACGTCGTGCCACCGTCGTTTCCGATGGCCAGCGCCTGCGGCGCGGCCGCGGCGGAAACGCCGACGACGGAAGCGGCGACCGCGGCGGCGGCCATAACCTTCTTGATCACTAGCTAGTCCCTTCTGAAGAAACCCCGTCCACCGGAGCGCACTGGTCAACTGCGGCGGACGACCTTGGTTGCTCCCATTCACTCCGATGGCGCACATCGCGGAGGGGCTCCCGGCTCGCGCGCGCCATGGATTCCCGCACATTCCCGGCCGCTGAACGGGCCAACCGGGTGAATCACCGAAACCAATGCGAGGCCGCCGGGTTGATGCCAGGGCAGGAACACGTGTCTCTGCCAGGAAAGGAACGCGAAATGTTCAAGAAGGCAATGGCCGCGGCGGCGGTCGCCGCTTCCGTCGTCGGTGTCTCGGCGGCGGCCGCGCCCCAGGCGCTTGCCATCGGTGACGACAACGGCACGACCTCCGTCAGCGGGAACGGCGCCACCGAGTCGTTCGGCAACTCGGTGACCGGCGGCAACATGAGCCCGCAGCTCAGCCTCGCGCAGGGCACGCTGAACAAGCTCTGTGTCGGCCTGCCGGCCAAGGCGAACGCCGGCTCGCTCGTCGGGGTCCTCGTGCCCGTCGCCGTCCAGGACGTTCCGATCCTGTCGGCCCCGCAGAACCAGCAGTGCGCCGAGAACTCGACCCAGGCCAAGGGCGACGAGCCCCTGTCGCACCTGGTGGACGACATCCCGGTCCTGGCGGGGAATGGTGTCGGCAACCACTGACCGTCGCCGCTGAATCTTCGCCTCGAAGAGGCTCGGGCCGCCCGTCGCGTTCGACGCGGGCGGTCCGCTGCTCTTTCCGGCAATTCAGGGAAGCGTTTCTTCTCTTGCGCGGCCTCGGTCCCGCCATGGAAACTGGGCAATTCGAGTGAATTCCCAAACGGCATGCGTTCCACAGTTTCTTCGGGCGTCCCAGCCTCGTTTACAGCATGCAGGTCATGAAGCGAGCCGTTCCTGTTGTGCTCGCTCGGCTTCGGCCGTCATAGGGGCATGACCGCAGAGAAGGGAAAGCACGTGAAGCACAAGAAGAGCGCTGCTGTCGTCGCCGGCGCGATCATGGCTCTGGGTATGGCCGCCCCGGCCTTCGCGGACTCCGGTGCCGAAGGCGCCGCCATCGGTTCCCCGGGTGTCCTCTCGGGCAACGTGATCCAGGTTCCCGTGCACATCCCCGTCAACGTGTGCGGCAACTCGATCGACGTCATCGGCCTGCTCAACCCGGCGTTCGGCAACGCCTGCGCCAACCACTGACGCAACAGGACACCAGCCACCCGGCTGTGTCACGGCCGGCCTTGGACCGCCTTTTCCGGTTCCGGGGCCGGCCTTCCTCACTTCTCACTTCTTCACACAGGGAGGACAAGAGATTGCGACAGACCCTGAGCAAGGGAATGGTCATGGCCGCGGCCACGACGAGCATCCTGTCCCTGTACGGCACCCCCGCGTTCGCGGACGCTGGGGCTAGCGGCGGCACGGCGGACTCGCCCGGCGTCGGTTCGGGCAACACGCTTCAGCTTCCGCTGAACGTGCCGGTGAACGCCTGCGGCAACACCGTCAACGTGATCGCCGTGCTCAACCCGGCCTTCGGGAACTCCTGCGCCAACGGCTCGGGTTCGCAGGGGTCGCGCGGCGTGACGCACCAGCCCGTCCACCATGTGGGCCGGTCCGGTCACGGCGGTGGGCACATGTACCACGACGAGTCGGGCCACCACAGCGGCATCCCGGGCTCCGACTCCCACGGCTCCGGCTCCCACGGCCCCGGCATCCCGGGCCACGGCTCCGGCACCCCGGGTACGGATTGGGACGACTCCGGTCCGCTGGGTCCGGGCTCCCACGGCTCCGGCGCCTGGGCGCACGGCGAGACGCACGGTTCGCCCGGTATCGGGTCGGGCAACAACGTGCAGGCCCCGGTGGACATCCCGGTGAACGCCTGCGGCGACTCGGTGAACGTGGTCGGCATCGGCAACCCCGCGTTCGGCAACCACTGCGAGAACGGCTACGGGGACACCCCGCCGCCGCCTCCCACGACGCCGCCGGTGACTCCGCCGGTGACGCCGCCGGTGACGCCTCCCGTCACTCCGCCGGTGACGCCGCCGGTGACGCCTCCCGTCACTCCGCCGGTGATCCCGCCCGTCACCCCTCCCGGTCCTCCCACCCTGGCCCAGACGGGCAGTGAGGACGTACTCGGGTTCTCGGCCGCCAGTGCCGCGCTGCTGATCGGCGGCGCCGTCCTGTACCGGCGAGGCCGAGCCACGTCGCGTCGCTAGTACGCGGCACCAGCAGGATGCCCGTACGACGCTTCGGGTGCCGGACACCTAGCCGTGTCCGGCACCCGACCGCGTCGCGCGAGCCCCCGGCCACCACGGCCCAGGCTCCCGCGCGGCACGTCGACGAGCGGACCTGGCCGTTCGCGGGCAGCCCCCGAACCCGTCGTCCGCGACGCGACGTTCGGCCTCGGGCGCCGCCGCACCGCCTTTCTGACCCACCGTCTCCAGCCCCAGCCCCAGCCCTCGCCGTACGCCGTCCGTCGGCGCGCGCGGGCCACGGCGCTCGCGTCATCCATCGGGACGAGCACCGCCGGACGAGATGGACGCGCCGCCACTCGGCGCAACACCGGGACGACGCCCGTGCCGCCCACTCCGGGCGTGTCCCGCGGACGAATGCGCGATCCACGGACGGGAATTCCCGCGGAATCGGCGACCCCGCACATGTCCACGCCCGCTCCGCCGGGCAGAGGAACGGAACCTCCCCCGGTTCGGTCACCCTCATGGGTGACCGGCGTGCCGCGAAGACGATGCCTCTGTTGGCGGAACAGGTATTCATATGACTGAGTGTCAGTGGAGGAGGAGAAGGAAAGCAGCCGGAGCAGCAGAGCGGAGAGAGGAGCAGGCATGGCCCCGCAACAGCAATGGTCCCGGAGCGGAAGGCTGGCATTCGTCGCGGCCGGCATCGTCGCGTCGATCACCCTGGCGCCGGGTCCGGGATACGCCGTGGGCGCCGGGGCGGTGCGCGTCGCCGATCCTCCGGCACCGGCACCGACACCGACGGCGGTGACACCGCAGGCGCAGACACCCGTGCCGCCCGCACCGCCCGCGCCGCCGCCTCCCACCGCGTCCGTGACACCCACCGTCCCACCCACCGCACCCGTGACGCCGCCGAAGCCCGCGACACCCGTGAAGCCCGTGACGGTCACGCCGCGCCCGGCCTTCGGGGCCTACCTCGACTACGGCCCGCTGGGTGTGGCCCGGATCGCCCAGCTCAGCCAGTGGCTGGGCGGCGCCGAGCTGCGCGTCGGGCACACGTATCTGCCGGGCGACCGCTGGAGCAACATCGAGGGACCGCCCGGTTTTCTGGACGTCTGGGCGGACTGGCGGCGTGAGCGGGCCGACCGGATGCTCGTCCTCAACGTGCCGATGATGGAGCGCAACGAGGAGAACGTCTCCGACCCCGAGGTGCGGGCACTGCTGCGGCAGGGCGCCGACGGGGCGTTCGACCGGCACTTCCGCGCGCTCGCCCAGCGGCTCGTCCGGCTGAAGGTGCCGGACACCGTCGTCGTGCTCGGCTGGGAGATGAACGGCATCACGTACACCCACCGCTGCGGGCCGGACCCGGAGGCGTGGAAGAAGTACTGGAACAGGATCGTCACGGTGATGCGGTCGGTTCCGGGCCAGAAGTTTCGGTTCGACTTCACCCCGAGCCGCGGCCTGGACGCCGTTCCCTGGACACAGTGCTATCCCGGGGACGACACGGTCGACATCATCGGCATGGACTCCTACGACCAGCCGCGCGGACTGTCGTTCGACGAGGAGGTGAAGGAGCCGTACGGGCTTCAGGAACACGTGGACTTCGCCAAAGCCCACGGCAAGCCCATTTCGTATCCCGAATGGGGACTCTTCCGCAACGGTGACAACGCGGCGTACATGAAGCGCATGCTCGCGTGGATGGACGACCACCAGCCCCTGTACAACACGCTGACCGACTACTGCCCGCACGGCGTGTGGCAGTGCGCGGACAACCCGAAGGCGTCCGAGGTGTACCGCGAGGTGCTCTCCGGCCACATCGGCCCGGCATCGGAGCCGACGCCGACGCCGGTGCCGTCCGTGCCCAAGCCGGTGCCGACACCCGTGCCCAAGCCGGTGCCCACACCCGTGCCCACTCCTGTGCCGACGCCGGTGCATCCCCCCAACTGTTCGCCGGTGGACCTGGGGGACTGGGTGGAGCACTGGCTCGGAGGGAAGCTCTGCCTCCGCTTCGACTGGTGGTCACGCAACCGGTGACCGGGCCGTACGGCCGGGACCGGGCCGTACGACCGGGACATCGTGATCGGGACATCGTGGTGGCGCCGGGCCGTTCACGGCCCGGCGCCACCACGCTCCCTCCAGCGGCGCACCAGTTCCTTGCCCCGGCTGCGCGCGACGACGTCGCAGACCACCGCCGACAGCAGCGGCGCCGTACGCCGCCGGGCCAGCAGCAGCCGTTGGTTGACGACGGGGTACGGGCGCCAGTGGTGCTTGTAGGGCTCGTCGCCGCGCAGCAGGCTCAGTGCCCCGCGGCGGTCACCCTCGGTGTGCCGGGCGCAGGCGTCCAGCAGTATGACGGCGACGTCGGCCTTCCGCTCGCGCAGATCCGGATGGGCCCCGTAGAGGTAGCCGCCCGCCAGCCGCGGGGACAGCAGGGTGAGGTCCACCGCCATCACGGTGCCGTCGAGCCGGAACTCGGTGACCACCGCGTCCCCGGAGCTCACCATCGGTCCGACCGACCGGACCAGGTGTTCGGCGAACCGCTCCTGGAGGTGCTCGGACGTCACCTTCCGCCCCTGCCACTGCAGTCGGTGCAGTTCCAGCAGGCGGCACAGCGCCCCGTCCACCTCCCCGGCCGGCACGATCCGGCGCTCGATGCCCAGCGCGGAGAGCTTGCGCAGCTTGGCCCGCACGCGCTGGGCCTTCGAGGAGGGCAGCCGGCGCACCAGTTCGTCCATCGAGAGGGCGGGCAGTTCCAGGCAGAGCGAGTCGTGTACCCGGCGCCGCGGACCGTGCCAGCGCTCGTAGACCCGCTCCACCGCGCCGCCGGGCCGTACCTCGCGGAAGTCGATCACCGCGCTGCGGGCGGCCAGGGACAGTCCCTCGGCGAGCGTCGCCGCCGCGCGGTCGGCGTACTCGTCGTCGATGAGGACGTCGCCGTAGTCGGAGATGGACCCGCCGAGGGGGACCAGCGCGGGCAGCGGACGGCGTACGCGCATCAAGGGCGCGGCCGCGCGGAGCTCGTCGCCCTCACGGGCCAGGACCAGACGCAGGCGGCCGGTGGTGCCGTACGACAGCCACCAGGAGTACAGCCAGGCGTGGTTCTGGAACGGGGTGGCGGCGGCGCACCGGCCGTAGAGGCGTCCCCAGGCGGGTGCCAGGGCGGCGAACTCCCGCTCGTCGGTGATGATCTCGGCCCGCAGGGTGCCGGCGGGCGCGGCCCGCAGGGCGCCCTTCACAGCTGTCCGCGCGCGTCGGCGGCGGTCGCCGGGTTCGGTACGGAGCCCGTTCGGGCCGAGTCCGTGCCCCGCCGCGGACGCACCAGCAGGACCAGGCCGCCCAGCAGCCCCCCGGCGCTCGCCCCGACCAGACCGGTCACCTTCGGCGACGGCGAGGAGGGGGCGGTCGGCTTCATCGCGGGGGAGAACTCGAGGAGTTCGACGTGGGTACGGGCACGGGTGGCGTTGGCGTGCTCGGTCAGCGAGCGTGAGACGGCGTTCGCCATCCCGGCCGCGAGACCCGGACGCGAGGACGTGGCCGACACGGCGACCATCGGAGCGTCGGGCGAGGTCGCGGTCTGCACGCTGCGCTGCAGCGTCCTCACCGGCACTCCGGCCCGCACCTGCGCGTCCTCGAGCACCGCGAGCTGCGTGGCGACCCGGCCGTACGCCTGCGCGAAGCCGAGCGCGGGCGCCGGGTCCGACTTCTCCGTCGGGACGGCGATGACGTAACTCGTCGCCGTGTACGTCGGCGGCTTCTTGACGCCGTACGCGCCGCCGAGCGCGCCGCCGAGCAGGACACCGGCGACGAGCAGGGTCCACCGCGGCAGGCCCCTCCGCCGGGTGACGGACGTGCTCGCCGGGCCGGGCGTGACCCCCGGGCCGTCCGGTTCGGCCGGGCGGTGCTGTCTGGTGGGGATTTCGGTCATGAGGAACTCACTCCCAGAGGGGTGCAGGAGACGGCGGCCGCGTACACGTCCATGAGCTGCGCGGCGCTGCGGGTGATGCTGTAGTGGTGGGCGGCCTCCGGTACCGAGCGGAGCCCGGGACCCGCTCCGCGCACCGCCCGGAGGGCCCGTACGAACGAGTCGGCGCCGCCCTGGACCCGGCGCGCGCCGGGCGCGGCGCCCGCGGGCAGGTCCTCGACCGCGGGGCAGGAGACGTACAGGACCGGCAGCCCGGCCGCCATCGCCTCCACGACCGCGAGCCCGAAGGCCTCTTCGGCGCAGGGCGAGGCGAGGACGTCCATGGCCGCGGTCAGCGACGGCAGGTCGGCGCCGGGGAGGCCGCCGGTGGGGCGCGCGCCGGTGAACAGCACCCGGTCCGCGACCCCGGCCCGCTGTGCGGTCCGGCGCAGCACGCTCTCCTCGGTGCCGCCGCCGACCAGCAGCAGCCAGTGGTCCGGGGGCAGTCCGGCCAGCGCGCGGATCAGGACGTCGAACCGCTTGGCCGCCGTGAGCCGGCCGACACCGCCCACGACGTAGGCGTCCGCCGGCAGTCCGAGCCGGCGCCGGGTCCGTTCGCGCAGTGCCGGATCGAAGCGGAAACGGTCCACGTCGATGCCGTTCGGGACGACCTCGATGCGCGGTCCGGGCACCCCCCAGCGGCGCAGCCGGTCGGCCACGGTCGGTGAGACGGCGACGGTGGACCGGCCGAGCCGCTCGCTGGCGAGATACAGCGCGCGGACGCCCGCGTTCAGCCTGCGCCCCTCCATCTGCGAGTCGCCCAGGGAGTGTTCGGTGGCGACGACGGCCTTCACCCCGGCCAGCCGCGCGGCGATCCGGCCGTACACGCACGCCCGGTAGAGGTGGGTGTGCACGAGGTCGTAGCGGCCCCCGTGGATCAGCTTCGCCAGCCGGGGGAGCGCGGCGAGGTCCCGGTTGCCGTTCATACCGAGGTGGACGACGCGTACGCCGTCGTCGGCGAGTCCGTCGGCGACCGCGCCGGGGTTGGTGAGCGTGACGACGTCGCAGTCGACGGGCAGATGCCGCAGGAGCAGCCGCAGTTGCTGCTCCGCACCGCCGACTCCGAGACCGGTGATGATGTGCAGGGCCTTCATCAGGCCCCCTCGACCGGGCGCCGCCGCAACCGGTGCAGCTTGAGTTTCAGCAGCAGGCGTACGGCGGTGTCGTTCTGCCCGATGTGGACGCGCGGCAGGGCGTGCGGGCCGGTCAGCGGGCCGGGGTCGATTCCGCAGCCGTAGCGGTAGCCGGCCTCGCGCACGGCGTCCACGACCCGCGCGTCGATGGTTCCGTAGGGGTAGCAGAAGCCGTCGACGAGGGTCCCCGTCAGGTCCGAGAGCACCGCTCTGCTCTCGGCGACCTCGGAGTGCAGCAGGGCGTCGTCGACCTGTGTCAGGTCGATGTGGGTGAGGCCGTGCGAGCCGATCTCGATGCCCTCGGCGGCGGCCAGCCGGATGCCGCGGGCGCCGAGCAGCGGCTTGCGGGGGCCGAGCGGGTCCCAGGCGTTGTCGCCGTCCAGCCGACCCGGCAGGACGAAGAGGGTGGCACCGCAGTCGTGCCGGTGCAGGAGCGGCAGGGCGGTCTCGACGAAGTCGGCGTATCCGTCGTCGAAGGTGAGACCGACCAGGCCGCGGCCCTTTCCCCGGGCGCGTGCGGCGAGCAGTTCGGCCATGCTCACACCACGCAGCCCGCGGCGTCGCAGCCACCCCAGCTGGTGGTCGAGACGGTCCGGCGAGACCGTGATGCTGTACGGGTCGTCGGAGCAGTCGCCCACGGAGTGGTACATCGCGACCCAGGGGACCGTGTCGGCGGCCCGCACGGCGGTGTGGAAGCAGGTGCGGCGACGGGGGTCGGTGGCGGCGCGTGCGTCGACACGTCTGAAGCGGTCAGCGGAAACGGACATGCGGCAGCCTTCGTTTGAGGGAACGGAGGACGGGTGCGAGGGCCTGGATCCCCAGGGCCCAGGCCAGCACGGCGAAGACGACGGCCACGACGGTGCCGCCGAGGACGAGACCCACCAGGGGGGAGTGCGCACGGCTCGCGCAGAGCGCCCCGACCGCGCTCGCGACGAGCGCGGCGCGCACCGGTTTGCCCAGTTCGGCGACCACCTGACGGGTGCGGATCGGCACGCTGCGCCGGCCCATGCCGCACAGCAGGAGCAGGGCGCTGAGGGTGATGCCGCCCGCGTTCGCCGCGGCGATCCCGCACACCCCCCAGCCGCCGACGGCCAGCGCCCCGATCCACGAGGTGGCGACGATCCCGGCGGTCATCGCGAACAGCGGGTACCAGGTGGGCCGTCCCGCAGAGAAGTACGAGCGAACGAGCGCGCCCACGAGCGTGTGCCCGAGCAGTCCGACCGCGTAGACCCGCATCACGGCGGCGGTGGCCGCGGTGTCCTGCGCGGTGAACGCGCCGCGCTGGAACAGCAGTTGGATGATCTGTGGCGCGCACGCGACGACCGCCGCGGCGCCGAGGAGCACGGTGCAGGAGACGAGCGCCAGGTCGCGCTCCACCCGGACGCGGGCCCGCTCGGTGTCGCCCTCGGCCATCGCCTGCGCCACCACCGGGAAGGTGACGGTGCACAGCATCAGCGAGAGCACCATCGGCATCTGCGCGACCTTCTGCGCGTAGTTCAGGTGCGAGATGGCACCGGCGGGCAGGGACGAGGCCAGGAACCGTTCGATCAGGACCTGGGACTGCCGGCACAGGGCGAAGAGCAGGACCGTGCTGATCAGCGTCAGGTCCATCGGACGCGCCTGCCCGACGGCCGCCCCGTCCACGGCCTCGTCCACGGAGACCTCGTGCCGCCTGAGCTGCCGCCAGAGCGAGGGCGCCTGCGCGACCACCATCAGGGCGCCGCCCACCGCGACCCCGAGGGCCGCCGAGCGCACCCCCCAGCGGCCGCCGAGGACGAACATGGCCGTGATGATGCCGGTGTTGTAGGCGACGTAGATGACCGCGGGCGCGACGAACCGGCGGTGCGCCCGCAGTGCGGCGCTGCAGTACCCGGCGAGACCGAAGGTGAACACGCAGGTGGCCGTCAACCGGGTGCAGTCCACGGCGAGCCGCGGGTCCGGCAGGCCCGGCGCGAGAGCCTCGACGAGGTAGGGCGCCCCGGCGATGAGCAGCGCGGCGACGGCCGTGACGGCGAGCGTCAGACGGGGCAGGGTCGCGGCGACCAGCGCGCGGACCGGGTCGCCGACGGCGCCCTGGGCACGCCGCGTCACCGCCATGCTGAACGCCGGTACGAGCACGAAGGCGAGGCCGTCCTCGATCAGCAGCGTCGCCGCGAACTCCGGCAGGGTCCAGGCGACCAGGAAGGCGTCCGTCGCGGAGCCCGCTCCGAACAGGTGCGCGAGGGCCTGGTCGCGGCCGAGGCCCAGCAGGGCTCCGGCGATCGACAGCGCGATCGTGACGAGGGCGGCCTTGGCGAGGAACCGGTTGGAGGTGCTCTCCGCGGAGGTGGCGGGGGCGGAGGAGACGGGCGGGGCGGGCGGGAAGGAGGCGGGGAGGGAGGGAGAAAGAGGGGAGGGAGGAGAGAGAACGGGGAGTGGACCGGGTGGGTTGTGGCCGGGGGCGTCGTCGCGGGCGCCCGGCTGGGCGAACGTGTCGTCGGTTCCGGTTCCGGTTCCGGCGCAGCCGCCGTCGGCCGCCGCCCGGGGAGGCTGCACCGTCATCGCGTCGAGGCCTCCTCCAGCGAGCCCGCCGCCGGCGAGGACGTGGACTCGGGCGACGTCGCGACTCGGGAGGCCAGGGCTGCCGGTGACGCAGGTGACGCCGCGGCCTCGGAGGCCAGGGACAGCGGGGACGCCGGGTCCATCAGCGCCCACCAGGCCACCAGGCCGAAGCAGACACCCGTCAGCACGGTCGAGGGCCCGCCGATGTCCGCGTACACGAAGTCCACCAACTGCCAGCCGAGCAGCCCGCACGCGACCAGCGCGCAGTCGAGCCCCGCCAGGGCGCCCGGCGGCGTCCGGCGCACCCGGACCAGGCCGCGCAGCGCGCACACCAGGAGCGCCAGCCAGCTGCCGGTGAGGGCGAGCAGCCCGATCAGGCCCTGCTCGCTCAGCACGAGCAGATACATGTTGTGCGGGGAGAGCAGCGGCTGCTTGCTGTAGGCCGTTCCGGCACCCCCGATGTCGCTGCCTGAGGAGAGGGAGAGGGAGGCATGCCCGTCGCGGTGGTCGGGGAAGCCCTTCAGCCCGACGCCGGTGAGCGGGTGGTCGCGCCACATGTCGACGGCCGCCGCCCACATGGTGTACCGATCCACCACCGACTGGTCCGGGGCGTCGGTGACCCGCGTGATGCTGTCGACGCGCTCCTGCAGCATCGCCGTACCGACGCCGAGTCCGCCCACCAGGATCACGGCCACGGCCGCGACGACGGCGCCGACCTTTACCGCGCGCCGCAGCCCCGCCAGCGTCAGTTGGACACCGCACGCCAGAGCCGTGGCGATCCACGCGCCGCGGCTGAACGACAGCGCGAGCGGCGGCAGCAGCGCCAGCGCGCACACCACGGCGGAGGTCCGCTGCCGTACCGTGCCCGAACCGAGCGCCAGCGCGAGCGCGCACACCAGCCCGAAGGCGACCACCGTCGCCATGCCCATCACGTCCGTCGGCCCGAAGGTGCCCACGGCCCGGACGTCCTCGCCCTGGTAGGAGGCTCCGGTCCCGGTGACGTACTGGTGCACCCCGACCGCCCCCTGCCACAGCGCCAGGGCGACGAACGACCAGGCGAGCAGCCGGAAGTCGCGGCGGTCCCGGACCAGCAGCAGCACGGCCGCGGGCACCAGGACGAAGATCTGCAGATAGCGGGTGAGACCGGTGATCCCGGCCCCGGGGCTCGCCGCCCCGGCCGCCGCGACCGCGATGCCGACCACGGGCAGGGCGAGGACCGCCGCCGCGCCCGGTGACAGGGGGCGCCGACGGTTCCGTACGAGCCGTACCGCGCAGCAGAGCACGACCAGACCGGACATGGCGTCCGCGATGTTCGCGCCGCCCTCTCCGCTCGGCGCGATCGGCAGCCCGAGCAGCGCGATCACCGCCATGACGGGCAGCACCGGCAGCGCGTGGCGCGCCCCGGACATCAGGGTGCCCAGTGGCGAGCGGGGGGTCGGCATCGAGGAGAGGGTCGGCGGCGAGGAGAGTGCCGCCGGTGTGTGGGGGACGGCCGACGGCGGGTGGGGCAGGGCTCGGCTCATCGGCTCAGCTCCCCGTCGGGCGTACCAGCGAGGCTGCCGTGCGCAGCAGGATGCAGACGTCCTGCCACAGCGACCAGGTGTCGATGTACGCGTTGTCGAACCGGCAGCGGTCCTCGATCGAGGTGTCGCCGCGCAGCCCGTGGATCTGGGCGAGGCCGGTGATGCCGGTCTGCATGCGGTGGCGAGCCGCGTAGCCCGGATAGGTCTGGCTGAACTTGGCGACGAAGTAGGGCCGTTCGGGACGCGGGCCGACCAGGCTCATGTCGCCCCGCAGGACGTTCCACAGCTGCAGCAGCTCGTCGAGTGAGGTGCGCCGCATGAAGTGGCAGAAACGGCTCATCTCCCGCTCGCCCGCGACGCTCCAGCGGGTCGCGGCCTCGTGCGCGTCGACCGGGCGGTGGGTACGGAACTTCAGCAGAGTGAAGGGCCGTCCGTCCTTGCCGATGCGCTCCTGCCGGAAGACCACCCCCGGTCCGTCGCTCCGCCGCAGCGCGACCGCGCACACCAGCAGCAGTGGGCTGATCGCGAGCAGCAGCGTCCCGGAGACGGCGATGTCGAGAAGCCGTTTGCCGAGGTTCCCGCGCGGCCTGGAGACGTCGATCCGCCGGCAGGAGAACCCGGCGAGCCGCCCGCTCCCGCCCGTCCTGCCGTTCGCGCTTCCGTGGGCTCTGCCCCGCGGCGCCCCGTACGAGGTCTCCTGCGACGGCGAGTCCGCGTCGACGTGCCACAGCACGCAGCCCGCCTCGCTCAACGCCCGCAGCAACGGGCCGTGTTCGCTGCGGGGCTCCACCACGAGCACCGCACGCACGCTGTTCTGGATGAGGGCCCGCTGCACCTCCTCGCCGGTGGTGAGGACCGGCAGCCCCTCGGCGCCGGCCGTCTGGGCGGCGACGACGCCCACCGGGCGCAGGCCGCACCGCGGGTGACGCAGGAAGGCCGCGGCCACCCGCTGGGCGGTTCCCGCGGGACCGATCACCAGGGTGGCGTCGGGGCGCAGGACCAGGGCCCGGCGGCGTCGCCGGTGCAGGACGGCGCGGGCCGCGCAGCTCACCGCCGACTGCAGTACGCAGCCCACGGCCAGGGTCCGGGCGGGCAGCGCCGCGGCCGGGGAGAGCGCCGCCAGCAGGGCCGCGAGCGTGCACCACGTCACCACGACACGCGCGCACACGGCGGGCAGGTCGTCGAGCACCGTGGGGATCCGCCCGGGACGGTACAGCGCCCCGTGAGTGTTCAGCGCGAGTACGCCGAGCAGCAGTGCGACGAGGAGCGGCGGGTGCCGCTGGACCTGGGCGAGGGACAGGCCCGCCAGCACCGCCGCACCGCCGTCCGCGACGAGCAGCGGCAGCCACGGGGTACGCGGGGCGGACAGGCCTCGCCCGGCGGGGAACCTGAAGCCGTCGGCGGCCCCGCGCGAGGGGATGACCGAGACGGGCGAGAATCCGTACTCCCGGGGTTGTCCGCCGGGGGAGGGGACGGTGCTTTCCGCAGTCACGTGTGGATGGGCTCCCTGCACTCGGTGTGTTCCCCGCACCCGGCTCGCCCGCCGGGCCCCGCGGTGAGCAACTCGCGGTAGACCCCCGCGACCGCGTCGGCCACGCGCCGCACGTCGTGCGTGGTCAGTACGTGGCGTCGTCCCTGCCGGCCGAGCGACTCGCGCAGCGGCTGGTCGGCCAGCAGGTCGCAGATCGCGCGGGCCAGCGGGCCCGGCGCCTGGGAGGGCACCAGGCAGCGGGTGTCGAGGCCGGGCGGGAGGCTCTCGCCGGCGCCGTCCACGTCCGTCATCACGACCGGGCGCCCACAGGCCATGGCCTCCAGCGGCGCCAGTGCCATGCCCTCCCAACGGGACGGCAGCACCACCAGATCGGCGGCCCGGTACCAGGGCGCGGCATCCTCCGCGGCCCCGGCGAACAGCACGTCGCCGGGTGCCCCGGCCCGCAGCCGCGCGGCCTCCGGACCGTCCCCGACGAGCACGAGCCGGGCTGCGGGCATCCGCCGCCGTACGGTGTCCCAGGCCTCCAGCAGGACGTCCTGGCCCTTCTGCCGGCACAGCCGTCCGACGCACACGACCAGGGGAGCCGCCGGATCGAGCCGGTCGAGCAGGGGGATCCCGGTCCGTACGGTCCCGGCGTCCGCGGGGTGGAAGCGCTCGGTGTCGACCCCGTTGGGGATCACCCTCCACGTAGCCCTGACCCCGGCGCGCACTCCGGTGACGCGCTCCGCCTCACTCACACACACCACCCGGGACGCCCAACGCGCCCCCCACCGCTCCCACTTCAGCGCGAGGTCCGCCGCGAGGCCGTCGACCGCCTCGAAGGACCAGGCGTGCGGCTGGAACACGGTCGGCACCCGACCACGCAGGACGAGCCGGGCGGCGAGTCCGGCCTTGGCGCTGTGCGCGTGCACCACGTCGGGCCGCGCCTCGGCGACGACGTGAGCGAGCCGTCGTACCTCCCGGACCAGCCCGGGACCCGGCGCGCGCGTCGCCTGCCAGTGCGCCACGTCGGTACCGAGCGCCCGGAGCGTGTGCGCGAGGCCGCTGTCCCGCGGGCAGGCCGCGGTGACGTGCAGTCCGGCGGCGAGCTGTGCCTTCACCAGGTCGGTGAGCACGCGGGCCACTCCGCCGTCGACCGGCTGGCTGAGGTGCAGGACCCGCGGCGGAGGGTCGCTCGAGGGTAATGACATGCGCGGGTTCCTTAGTGACGGGCGGCGCTCTGACGCGCGTGTCACCGCTGCGCGTCGACGGCGGCGAACAGCGCTCCGACCCAGGCCGCGTCCCGCTGCGAAACGAGCCGGACGGTCAACTGGTCACCCCCGAAACGGAATTCCGTGTCCAGGCCGGGGACATCGGCGTCGTATCCGGGTGTGTTCGAGCACCTGGGCACGCGTTCGGCCGGGGCGTTCCCCCACTCGGTGATCGACGAGCCGAGTGCGTCGTCCAGGGGGCCGGCGGAGCCGCTCGGCGCGGTCGGGGTGGTCGGCTCACTGTCGTCGGCCCACGGGCTCGGCGGGTCTCCGGCGCTGCCGCGGTCGCCGTCGGCGTTCGCGGGGCCGCCCGCGGTCCGGAGGGCGACGAGGGCGGAGCGGCCCGCCGTCGCACGGCGCGGCAGAGGGCCCGGGGAATGACGCATGACCGGCGTTGCCCTTTCGGGAAAGGTTCTGGACCGGCGGAGGAACGGAGATCCGCAGATCACTTGGGTGCCCGCTGACTCCTCCGTCGGCCTTCGACTTTCGACGCCTTCCGGCATCTGGTTCCAAGCAGCCTCGGGAGGTGACCGACTCTAGCTGCTATAGGTATTTATGTGTCGAAACCTGACAAGTGTGTCGTAATAGGGAGATATCTGTTGAGGTCGGGGGATGCGTGTGACTGCTCGGGGTCCCCGGAGCCGTCGCCCGGGGGTTCGGGAGATCACTCCTTTGGAGGCGCAACCCGTGGGTGCGCCGCGCGTTGATTCCAGCACTGGGCATTCCGCCCGGTTGTTGTGACGAATTCGAGGAGCACTTCTCCATGTCGCGTATCGCGAGGGGCCTGGCCCTGACCTCCGTTGCCGCCGCCGCCATGGCGGGCACCGCCGGCATCGCCGCCGCCGACAGTGGCGCAAACGGCGCGGCCGCCAACTCCCCCGGCGTCCTGTCGGGCAACGTTCTTCAGGTTCCGGTCCACATCCCGGTCAACGTCTGCGGGAACACCGTCGACGTGATCGGCCTGCTGAACCCCGCGTTCGGCAACACCTGCGTCAACGGCTGACGTCGCCGCGGACCCTTCTGCCGGCCGTCCTCCCCAACGGGAGGGCGGCCGGTCCGCTTTACCTGGAATTTGCCCCGAACGGGGGAAGGGGGCGTGTGGCCCCGGTGCGGCTCCCCACCAGCGGCTATGGGGATGGTAAGGGCGAGGGATGGCTACGGAGAGCGCCCGTACGGTTGCGCACAGCGACGACGGCCAACACGGTGGGCACACGATTCGAAAGCACCATCGAAGGGAATATCCATGCGTGCTCTGCCCGCACGGCGCATCGCGTCCTCCGCACTCTGTGCCACGCTTCTGCTCGGGATAGCCGGGCCGGCCGCGGCAGCGGCCGGCAGCGACTCGGCACGTGGCCGCACCCATGCGGCGGCACCCGTCCCCGGCGCGGACGCGGTTCTGGCGCAGGTTCAGTCGCTCGCGAACATCAGCGGCGTCCTCGCCCCGGTCACCGAACTGCTCAACGCCGCCCTCAAGGCGGACGGCGGACAGCTCCCCGCCGCCGACGCGACGAAGCTCGGCCAGGCCGTGAAGGACGCGATCGCCAAGGCCACCGCGACGCTGCCGGCCGTGCCCGCCACGCCCAGCGTTCCGGCGCTGCCCAGCACGCCGGCCCTCCCTGCGACGCCGGCTCTGCCCGCCGTGCCCTCGCTGAAGAACGCCGATGAGCAGGGCAGTGCCGAGGAGCGGGGTGACGTCGAGGGGCGGAGGGCCGCGCAGCAGGACGACAAGGCGCCGCGTGCCAAGGGTTCACGAGCCGCGGCGAACCTCGCGGCCGACGCTCTCGTCGCGCTGCAGAAGGCGGTCGACGCGCTGGTCAAGGCGGTCACGTCCGGCGATGCCACTCAGGTGGTGCCCGCGGCCACGGCCGTGGTGACGGGCCTCGTCAACTTCGTCGTCGCCGTCGTGCTCGGTGGCGGCCTGCCGGCACCGAACCTGCCCGGCCTGCCGTCGCTGCCGAGTCTGCCGGCGACGTGATCGCCGGTGTAACGAACGCCGGCGCCATGATCGCCCGTGTGGTGAACGCCCGCGACATGATCCCCCGTGCGGCGAACGCCCGCGTCATGAACGTCGACCACGTGAACACCGGGGACCGGTCTCCTGCCCTCCTGGGCGCGGGGAGCGGTGCCTGAGGCGACGCGGTCGCCTGCCCGCCGTGGGGGGGGGCGGGGGGGGGCGGCGCGCGGGGGTTTGAGGTGGGGGGGGTTTTGGGGGGGGGGTGGTTTTTTTTTTGGTTTGGGGGGGGGGGGGGGGGGGTTGGG
>NZ_JBEXHZ010000049.1:0-38385 GCF_040608315.1 Streptomyces sp. NPDC005195 | reverse complement strand
ACACGGCAACGCTCGCGATCCCGGCATCCCGGCACGCCCGGGCCACGCGGACAGCGATTTCGCCACGGTTGGCGATGAGCACCTTGCGCACGATGAACCTCCCCTGACTCCGCTCGGAGCCACCACACTGTTCGAGCGCGCACCCCCCTTCAATACGGTCCGTTGCAGGACTGGGTCAGAATCCGCAGACCCGGGGCAGTAGTTTGCGGAAGAGGAAAGATAAAGGTCAGGCCTCCGTCAAAAACCCGGACCCGACGGGCGGAACCGTCGGGTCCGGAAAGAGAAGGAACGCGGCATTCCGTGGAGACACTTTCGGCCTTCCGCAGATTTTCCGGGCCGGTGGAAGTCGAGCCGGCCGGAGTGCGGGGCCTTGAGTCGCGGTGCGGGCACTTTCAGGCGGAGTACGGGACTTCCGGCGGAGTACGGGACTTCCAGGCGGAGCACGGGGGCTTCCCGGCGAAGTACGGGAGCTCTCAGCCGGAGTGCAGGACCTTGCGGTACCAGGGCGCGGCCTGCGCGAAACCGGTGTCGAACCCCGGGCCGGGGGCACGGCGCAGATCGGACCAGAGCGGGGCGTTGTCGAAGACGTGGTCGGTGAGGAACATGTCGAGCCCCGACGCCGGTACGCCGCGTTCCGCCAGGACCGCCCGAGCCTGGCCGGCGGTCAGATCCCGGTCCGGCCGGTCGATGCCGGCGCAGGCGGCCACCGCGCGCAGCAGGGCGTCCACCGGGACGGGCTCCGGGTGGGCCGCGTGATAGACGGAGGCCGTCAGGTCGGCGGCGGGGGCCAGCGCGGTCGCCACCAGCAGTCCGGCCAGCTCGGACACCGCGATCATCGACGTCCGGGAGGGCCAGCCGTCCACGGTGCCGGGCAGCGTGGACAGCAGCCTGGCCAGTCCCGGAACCACCCACGTGTCGCCCTCCCCGTACACCAGGTGCGGCCGCAGGACGATGCCGCCGGCCGCGAGAACGGCGTCCTCGGCCTCGGCCCGGGTGCGGGAGGTGGGCGAGCCCGGATTGCGCGTCAGCTCCTCGGGCCGGCCGCCGCGGAAGGTACCGCGGCCGTAGACGGAGGCGGTGCTGAGCTGGACGATGCGCGCGACCCCCGCGCCGCGCGCCTCCTCGACGAGGGCCGCCGTACCGCGGGCGTTGACGGCCTCGTTGGCCTCGACGTCCCCACCGATCCGCGAGGCGCAGTGGATCAGGACGTCGACGCCCTCGCACACCCCGCGCAGGGACGCGGGTTCGCTCAGGTCGGCCCGTACGACCCGGGGGCCGGAACCGGGCAGGGGACTGCGGTGCGACATCAGCCTCACCTCGGCCCGCCGTCGCCCCGCTTCACGGGTGACATGGCTGCCGACGAAGCCGGCCGCGCCGGTGATCAGAAGGGTGGGCACGGAACACTCTCCTCGGGATGGGACGCTCGCCAAGGGGCCCGGACGGTGTACGGGGTCAACGGCCGCGCGGGCTCAGGACGAGTTCGGCGGTGAAGACCGTCTCAGCGTGCTGCGTCCCGCGCACCCGCACCAGTACGCCACCGTCGCTGCCGTGCGGTTCGACCCGCGGCTCGATCCAGCAGGGGGCGTCGAACTCGGCGTAGCGCGCGAAGTTGCTCTTGAGGCCCAGCAGCAGGGCGTCAGGCATGCCCGTCGAGACGAGGGCGGCCTGCCGGGCCGCCTCCAGCAGGACCATGCCCGGTATGTGGTCGACGGGATGGTCGAAGAAGGTGGGATGGGCGGTGTCGACGCGCAGTTCCCAGCGGTCGCCGGTGCCGGGCGCGGCCCCA
Source organism: Streptomyces sp. NPDC005195 (assembly GCF_040608315.1). Taxonomy (NCBI): domain Bacteria; kingdom Bacillati; phylum Actinomycetota; class Actinomycetes; order Kitasatosporales; family Streptomycetaceae; genus Streptomyces; species Streptomyces sp. NPDC005195. Next base: position 36,599 of record NZ_JBEXHZ010000049.1, on the reverse strand, counting down.
GGCCCGGCACCGGGCTCGGCGAGCAGCACATGGTGGTCGCCGGACTGGCCCACGGCGGCGGGATCGATCCCCGGCGGCACGACGCGGTCGGTGGTGGTGGGGCGGCCGGCGCGCAGCCTGCGGTGGACGGCCGGGCTGGTGCAGCTGAACGCGGCGCCCCCGGTGGCCAGGGCCTTCCCGTCACGCAGCACGGTGACGTCGTAGCGCATACCGCCGAGCACACGGCCACGGCGGACGATGTCGCGGCACACGGTGCGCAGTTCGACCTCGGTGGGCACGGCGTCCGCGACGAGGAGTTCGGGGGCGGTGCTGAACGACATGTCCCACATCAGGAACTGGTGCCCGAAGGGGACGCCGAACTCGGCGTGCGCGAGCAGGGAGCCGATCTGGCGGACCGACTCGATCAGCAGCATCGGGTCCTGATAGCCGCCGGACTGGGTGAAGAACGAGTGGCTGCGCGGCCATTGGGCGCTGACCGCGAAGACGTCGGAGCGGTCGGGTCCGGCCGGCTCGCCGGGCCCGGCGGCGGCTTCCCAGCCGGTCAACAGCACTTCGGACACGGCGGCGCGGTGCACGTACTCGCGCGGAACCGTCGTGGTCAGCCGGGGCTGCGGCGTCCTCACGGTGGTTCGCGGGGCCCTCGTGGCCACCGTCGCGACGTGGCTTTCGACGGACACACGGGTGGAGGTGGTGTACGACATGTACGGCACTCCTGTCTGTTTCCGAGCAGGGGGCAGCACTCCGCACTGTCGGCAGCCACCCCCCGTGGCCGACGTTCTCTTGCTCGCACAAGATACAGACATGTCTGTTCGGTTCTTCAAGTAAAGCTTTAGTATCCCTCTAGGTTCAGGCCGTCATTACCGGCTGGTACGGCACGATCACGCCACTTGCGCCACCGACTCCTCGAAACCGTGCAGACCTGCATGGTTAGAGTCGCGGACCCCGGCCCGACCGGGCTCGGCATCCCGTGCGGACCCGCCGGAGACACGTCCTCGGATTGGCGAATAACCGCACATCGGCGCAGGTCAACAAGGACTGCCGACGAAGGACGCGGACCGACGCGCGGGGGACGGAGAACACGTTGACAATCAGACAAGTCTGTTTGCTATCGTCCTCAAGGTGAGCGTTCAGCAGTCCGTTCCGTGCTGACGAGACTGTGCCTCAGGAGGAGCAGATGAATCGGCAAGCCGTGGATCTACTCGACGTCCGATCGCAGCGCAATCTCCCGCACCGCCCCACGATTCCCCACCCCGGGCGGCCGGTCGCCGCACACGCCGCCACCGACCACCCCGGCCCGCCGGCCGGAGCCCTGCGCGTCCTGGTCGTGGAGAACGACGCCAGGGCCGCCGACTCCCTCGTCCAGGGCCTGCTGCGGCAGGGGTACGCCGCGCAGAGCGTGGCCACCGGCACCAAGGCGCTCCAGGCGCACCGCGACGCCGATCTCCTGCTGCTCGACCTCGACCTGCCCGACCTGGACGGGCTGGAGGTGTGCCGGGGCATCCGGGCGGTCTGCGACACCCCGGTCATCGCCGTCACCGCGCGCGGCTCGGAGCTCGACCGCGTGCTCGGACTGCAGGCCGGATCCGACGACTACCTGGTCAAGCCCTACGGATTCCGTGAACTGCTGGCACGGATGGAGGCGGTGATGCGCCGGGTCCGGCAGCAGCCGGCGTCCGCCCAGGTCATCACCCACGGGCCGCTGCGCATCGACGTCGGCACCCGGGTGGCCACGCTGGACGGGCAGCCGGTGGACCTGACCCGCAAGGAGTTCGACCTGCTGCACCTGCTGGCCTCGCAGCCCGGCACCGTGATGCCACGCCGCCAGCTCATGGCACAGGTCTGGGACGACACCTGGTCCCACCGCGGCCGCACCATCGACACCCACGTCAGCAGCCTGCGCGGCAAGCTCGGTTCGAGCGGCTGGATCATCACCGTCCGCGGGGTCGGGTTCCGGCTCGGCCATCCGTAGCCCCGGGCGGTCGTCCGCGACCGCCCGGGGGTGCCCCGGGAACCACGCCCGGACCGACCGAAAACCGAGCCGGGCCGCGCCGAACCGGAAGCAAGTACTTCCGCCCTCTGGCGGCGTGCCGCCTTGCCGATACAATACAGACCAGTCGGTAAAATTTCAGCGGGGCGAGAGCAAGGACCTGGCATGGCCACACAAGAGCGCGGAACGAGGTCGAGGCACTCGATCCTGGAGTCCGCGGCCCGGGTGTTCGACGAGCGCGGCTACGACGCGGCGAGCACCAACGACATCCTGGCCCGGACGGGTCTCACCCGAGGCGCGCTGTACCACCACTTCCCCTCCAAGGAAGCGATCGCCGTGGCCCTGGTGACCGCGCACAGCGAAGCACTCGTGGTGCCGGACCGGGCGGTGAAGCTCCAGGCCGTCATCGACCTGACCCTGGAGTTCGCCCAGCGCCTCCAGCGCGACCCGGTGCTGCGCGCGAGTGTGCGGCTCGCGGTCGAGCAGACGTCCTTCTCCCGCCCGCCGCAGACCGCGTACGAGCAGTCCGGCGCGGCCATCCTGGCGCTGCTGCGGCAGGCCGAGGAGCAGGGCGAGATCCTGCCCGGCGTGGACATCAAGGAAGCCACCTCGACCATCGTCGGCTCCTTCACCGGGCTGCAGTTGATGTCGCAGGTGTACAGCAACCGCGCGGACCTGCCCGACCGCATCGGCGCGTTCTGGCGCTTCGTACTGCCCGGCCTGGCCACTCCCGGCCTGCTCGGCCGCCTGCGCACCACCATGACCGCGCAGCCCGAGCCCGAGGACGTCTGAGCGCGACCGGACGCCGCCGGACGGCCGCCCCGGCCGAACCCCGCCGAACCCGCCGAGCGGCCAGGCACCCCCAAGCCGCCGCCCCGGCCCGGAACCCGACCGCGCTCCACATCCGGACGCCCTGAACGCGACCAGCGCCCCAGGCACCCTGGGTGCTCGTGTACTCGTGCACCCTAAGGGACAGCTGCCGCGCACCCCACCCGTACGGCACCACCGGCGCCCGCCCCGGCCTCGCTTCGCCCACGACCGCACCACCGCACGGAACAAGGCCCCCGTGCCCCGCACTCCGCCGCACGGAACCGCCGCGCCCCGCTACGGCGCCGCCCAGGGCGGACACGGCCCGGCGCGGCACCTCAGACCCGCTCCCCTTCCCCCCGCCGCCCGGCCCCCTCCGTACCGGCGGCACCCACCGCACCCACCGCACCGATGGCGCTCACCGCACCCGCGCCCCCGACGGCTGCCACCGAGAACAGCGGCCGCAGCAGCGCCCACAGTCGCTTGGACGTCCTGGCGTCCCACCACTCGGCATCCGTGTGCCCCAGGGACTCCAGCCCCGCGGCCACCACCACCGCCAGGTCGGCGAGATCCTCCGGCGCCGGCACGGCGTCCCGGTGCGTGTCGGCCACACGCCCGCGTACGAGCGTCAGCACGTCGTCGCGCAGCCGGGGCGGCCCCGCCGACCCGTCCACCGCCAACTGGATGCCGGCCCGGACGAGTTCCTCCGTCCGCAGGGCCTCACAGAAGGCGATCAGGAGACGCTCGGGAGCGTCCTCCACGGGGCCGCCCCCGAAAGCCTCGTCCATGAGCGCGACGACCCGCTCGTGCGCCTGCTCGTAGACGGCGGCGTTCAACTCCGCGATGGAGGAGAAGTGATGGTAGAGAGCCCCCCGGCTCACTCCGGCCCGGCGGCAGATGTTGACCAGCCCCGCATCGGCGAGCCGGCCGTTCGCTATCAGTTCCGCCGCGGCACGGACGAGAGCCTGACGGGTCTGTTCGGACCGAGTCTGCATCAGGCTGCACCTGCCTATTCCTGCGCTTGGCATGAAGGAGCGCGGGTGCCCGTGGGCGCCGGCGACAACCGGAATCATACAACCATGCCTGTTTTGGTTGACAGCCCTGCGACCGCAGACCTCCATCCAATCCCCATACAACCTGCTGCTCTTGGCCATGGCCGGACTCTTGACGGGGAAGCGATCCCGTGAGCACAGCCCGTCCGGAACACCCGTCGACCCTTGACAATCAGACAAGTCTGTTTGTTACGTTGACGATGGCCACGTAGCCCCCGACACCCGAGCGTCACCCGAGCGTTGAGGAGTCCGATGAGCGGCACGACCGCCCCCGCCCCCGTCCCCCCGGCCGTCTCCGTTCCCGGCGGCGTGCCGGCCGTCGGCAGCGGATTCGGCGAGGCCCTGCACGAGGGCCTGGTCCGCGCGGCGTCCCGGATGTCATCGCGCCACGGCCCCGCCACCGGCCCGGCCGGCGACACCCTGGGGACCTGGGAGACCGACGCCGTCCTCGACCGCTTCGCCGCCCGGCTGCCCGACGTACTCGCCCCGGCCGAGGCGGAGGTGCCGGCGCTGCGCGGCACACTGACGGAATTCGCCCGAACCGTCCTGGTGCGCGCCGGGGCAACCGCCCCGACCACGTCCGCACCCCCCGCCGCGGACGCCCCGCCCGCACCCGTGGCCCCGCCCTCGGCCTCCCCCCACCAGGTGGCGGCCGCCGTCGCGCTGCTCCTGGAGTGCGCCCTGCTGTACGTCCTGGAGCAGGGCATCGCGCACCGGGAGAGCGTGCTGCCGCGTGCGGTCGCGGTCGTCCGGCGCCTCGGCGAGGTGGTCCGGGACGCCGGGGAGGGCCTGTGGTCCGGTGACGACGGCCGGGGTGAGCGCCGCAGGCTGGCCCGGCAGCTCCACGACGAACTGGGCGGCGCCCTGTCCACGGCCCGCCTCAGCCTCGAGGCCGCCACGACAGCCGCCGCCACGAAGGCCGCACCGGCCGCGGCGATGCCCAACACCTCCGCCACACCAGCCACCCTGGACTCACTCGCATCCCCCGGCTCCCCCACCGCCTCCCACACCCCCGCCGCCCACCCCACCGCCCATCTCGCCGCGGCGCAGCGGGCGTTGGCGGAGGCGTCCCGGCAGAACCAGGCGCTCATCGGCGGCCTGCGCCGGCGCGCCGCCCTGCCACCCCTGCGCGAGGCCCTGGAGGCCTTCCTCGCGGGCCCCCGCCCGCACTCCGGCCTCGGCATCCGGACCTCCGTCGAGGTCGCGGGGGACGAGCGGACCCTCTCCGAGCGGTACCGGGAGGAGACCTTCCTCGCCCTGCGCGAGGCCCTGCGCGACCGCCTGGCCCGCTCGGGCGCACGGCGGGTGGACACCGTCGTACGCGTCACCCGACGCTGGCTCTACGCGAAGGTGACCGACGACGGCCACGGACCCACGGCCGCCTCCGCCGAGGCCCTGCGCTCCCTGACCGACCGCATCGACGACCTAGGCGGCCGCACGCGCATCACCCCGGGCACCCGAACCGGCACCCTCCTGGAGATCCATCTCCCCCTGCGCCGGCATCCCTGAGACCCCGCCCCGGCGGCCCGAGAAAAATTGAGAGACAGAACACACTCCACCAGGGCCGCCCGGCACCACCCCGGTCACGGGCATACGGAAGAGGGCCCATCGTGATCACGATGGGCCCTCTTCACTGGTGCGCGAGGGGGGAGTTGAACCCCCACGCCCTTTCGGGCACTGGAACCTGAATCCAGCGCGTCTGCCTATTCCGCCACCCGCGCATTGGGTGTGTCCTCCGGTGCCCCACCGTGTGGTGCGAGCGCCTTCCGACATGCAGAAGATTAGCACGGTGGCACGGGCGGATTCACCTCGCTTTCCGCGCGGCTCCGGTGCCCCTGGGGCCCCGGGGACCCCCTGTACGCCGGGGCCCGAGCACGTCGGCGCCGTCGCACGTATCGACGAGAACCGGTTCACGTATCAACCTCGTACCGGTCCAGGCCATCTCCCCAGGAGCAGGACAGCGTGCACAGCCGGGTGCGGGACACTGGTCCCGGGCCGCCTCTACGATCCTTGGCAGGAGTAGTGCGGGGAAGAGTTCGAAAAGGTGCCTCGCAGGGAACTTCGGGAGGGGACTTCGGAAGGCGTCGACAACCCGTCGACCGAGCCGACAGGGGGAACCAGCCGATTTCCCGGCGCGTGGATACGATCAGTAAGCAGTACCAGCACGACAGCGGCCGACCGTACGACGCGGCGGGCCGTGCGCAGTACGGCACAGGCAGCACGCAGTACCAGGACGGCTACGAAGGAGGAGGTGCCCCATGGGAGTCCTGAAGAAATTCGAGCAGCGTCTCGAAGGTCTGGTCAACGGCACCTTCGCCAAGGTGTTCAAGTCCGAGGTCCAGCCCGTGGAGATCGCCGGAGCGCTGCAGCGCGAGTGCGACAACAACGCCACGATCTGGAACCGCGAGCGGACCGTCGTACCGAACGACTTCATCGTGGAGCTGAGCACACCGGACTTCGAGCGTCTCAGCCCCTACTCGGGCCAGCTCGGCGACGAGCTCGCCGGCATGGTGCGCGACTACGCCAAGCAGCAGCGCTACACCTTCATGGGCCCGATCAAGGTCCATCTGGAGAAGGCGGACGACCTCGACACCGGTCTGTACCGGGTGCGCAGCCGTACGCTCGCCTCCTCCACCGACCAGCAGGCGCCGGATCGCGCCCCGGCGGGCCCCGCTCCGGCGTCCCCGCGCGGTCAGGGCGGCCAGGGGGGCCAGGGCGGGTACGGCTATCCGCCGGCCGCCGCTCCTCCCATGCCGTCCGCGCCACCGCCCGGACGCCCGGGGCCCTCGCCGATGGGCCAGCGGCCCGGCGCGGCCGCCGGACCGGCGAGCGGTGGCCGCACACGGCACTGGATCGAGGTCAACGGCACCCGCCACCAGATCTCCCGCCCGACGCTGGTGCTGGGCCGCAGCACCGAAGCCGACGTGCGGATCGACGACCCCGGCGTATCCCGCCGGCACTGTGAGATCCGGACCGGAACGCCCTCGACGATCCAGGATCTCGGGTCCACGAACGGCATCGTGGTGGACGGGCAGCACACCACCCGCGCTACGCTCCGCGACGGCTCGCGGATCGTCGTGGGCAGCACCACCATCATTTACCGGCAAGCCGAAGGGTGAAGCGGGGGCAATGTCAGAGCTGACCCTCACGGTCATGCGGCTGGGTTTCCTGGCCGTACTGTGGCTGTTCGTGATCGTGGCCGTGCAGGTCATCCGCAGCGACCTGTTCGGAACGCGCGTCACACAGCGCGGCTCGCGCAGGGACGCCGCCAGGCCGCAACAGGCCGCACGCCAGGCTGCGGCGCCACCGCCGCAGCGCCAGCAGCAAGCGCCGCCGAGCGGCGGCGGCCGCCAGCGCCGCGGCGCCCCCAGCAAACTCGTCGTCTCCGAGGGCACGCTCACGGGCACGACGGTCGCGCTCCAGGGGCAGACCATCACGCTCGGCCGCGCGCACGACAGCACCATCGTGCTGGACGACGACTACGCGTCCAGCCGTCATGCCAGGATCTACCCGGACCGGGACGGCCAGTGGATCGTCGAGGATCTCGGCTCCACCAACGGCACGTATCTCGACCGGAGCCGACTGACGACTCCCACGCCGATCCCGCTGGGTGCGCCGATCCGCATCGGCAAGACCGTCATCGAGCTGCGGAAGTAGTGCCACGTCATGAATGAGCGCGAGCGGAGCGAGCACGCAGCGGCGGTCCACACGAAGGACCCCGGCGCGCTCCCGACCGGAGGGTGGGCACCGTGCGGATGTACCCGGAGCCGACGGGCGAGGTGCGCATGAGTCTGTCACTGCGCTTCGCCGCCGGATCGCACAAAGGCATGATCCGCGAGGGCAACGAGGACTCCGGTTACGCCGGTCCCCGGCTGCTCGCGATCGCCGACGGAATGGGCGGCCAGGCCGCCGGTGAGGTCGCCTCCTCCGAGGTGATCTCCACCATCGTGGCGCTCGACGACGACGTGCCCGGCTCCGACATCCTCACCTCGCTCGGCACCGCCGTGCAGCGTGCCAACGACCAGCTCAGGATGATGGTCGAGGAGGACCCCCAGCTCGAGGGCATGGGGACCACCCTCACCGCGCTCCTGTGGACCGGCCAGCGCCTCGGCCTCGTGCACGTCGGCGACTCCCGCGCCTATCTGCTGCGGGACGGCGTCCTCACGCAGATCACCCAGGACCACACCTGGGTGCAGCGCCTCGTCGACGAGGGCCGCATCACCGAGGAAGAGGCCACCACCCACCCGCAGCGCTCCCTGCTGATGCGCGCGCTGGGCAGCGGCGACCACGTCGAGCCCGACCTCTCCATCCGTGAGGTCCGCGCCGGCGACCGCTACCTGATCTGCTCCGACGGACTCTCCGGCGTCGTCTCGCACCAGACGATGGAGGACACCCTCGCCAGCTACCAGGGCCCGCAGGAGACCGTCCAGAACCTCATCGAGCTCGCGCTGCGCGGCGGCGGCCCGGACAACATCACCGTCATCGTCGCCGACGTCCTCGACATCGACTCCGGCGACACCCTCGCCGCGCAGCTCTCCGACACCCCCGTCGTGGTGGGCGCGGTCGCCGAGAACCAGCACCAGCTGCACGACAACGGCGCCATGCAGACCCCCGCGGGCCGCGCCTCCGGTCTCGGCCGTCCGGTGCCCGGACAGGGCGGTGGCGGCGAGTTCGGGCCGCCCGGCAGCGGCGAGGCCGACGGCTACGCCCCCGCCGGCGGCTTCGCCGACTACTCGGACGAGGACTTCGTCAAGCCGCGCCGCGGACGCAGGTGGCTGAAGAGATCCTTCTACTCGGTGCTGGCGCTCGCCGTCATCGGCGGCGGCGCGTACGGCGGCTACCGGTGGACGCAGACGCAGTACTACGTCGGCAGCAGCGGGCAGCACGTGGCGCTGTACCGCGGCATCAGCCAGGACCTCGCCTGGGTCTCGCTCTCGAAGGTGGCGACGGACCACCCCGAGATCGAACTCAAGTACCTGCCGCCGTATCAGCAGAAGCAGGTCAGGGCGACCATCACGGAGGGCGGTCTCAGCGACGCCCGGTCCAAGATCGACGAGCTCGCCGTGCAGGCGTCCGCGTGCAAGAAGGACTCCGAGCGGCGCGCCGCCGGAACGCAGAACAGCGCAAAGGCCGGTGTGGGCGAGGCAGGTGGGACCACGGGAACCACAACCACCTCACTGACGTCCAAGGCCACGTCCAGTCCGACGCCGACACCGAACGCGTCGAGTTCACCGTCGTCGAACCCGTCCAAGACCGCACCCACTCCCACACCCGGCCCCAGCCTCTCCGACGAGGAGCAGAAGCTGGTCTCGCTGTGCGGTAAGCAGTAAGAAGCCGTGAGGGGCCCTGTCACACCATGAGCAGTAGTACGAACACGCCGACGCACCACACGTCGACGATCGGCTCGATCGGCACGCCGAGCCGGCGCAACACCGAGTTGGCACTCCTGGTGTTCGCCGTCGTCATCCCGGTCTTCGCCTACGCCAACGTGGGCCTGGCCATCAACGACTCGGTGCCGCCCGGCCTGCTGAGCTACGGCCTCGGCCTCGGCCTGCTCGCCGGCGTCGGCCACCTCGCCGTACGGAAGTTCGCGCCGTTCGCCGACCCGCTGCTGCTGCCACTGGCGACGCTGCTCAACGGCCTCGGCCTGGTGATGATCTGGCGCCTCGACCAGTCCAAGCTACTCCGGTCGCTGCCCAATTTCGCCCCTGCCGCGCCCCGCCAGCTGATGTACACGGCGCTGGGCATCGGCCTGTTCGTCGCGGTGCTGATCTTCCTCAAGGACCACCGCGTCCTGCAGCGCTATACCTACATCTCCATGTTCGGCGCCCTGATCCTGCTCCTGCTGCCGCTGGTTCCGGGCCTCGGCGCCAACATCTACGGCGCCAAGATCTGGATCTCGATTCCCGGCCTGGGCACCCTCCAGCCCGGCGAGTTCGCGAAGATCATCCTCGCGGTCTTCTTCGCCGGGTACCTGATGGTCAAGCGCGACGCGCTGGCCCTCGCCAGCCGCCGCTTCATGGGTCTCTACCTGCCGCGCGGACGCGACCTCGGCCCGATCCTGGTGGTCTGGTTCGTCTCCATCCTGATCCTGGTCTTCGAGACCGACCTCGGTACCTCGCTGCTGTTCTTCGGCATGTTCGTGATCATGCTGTACGTCGCCACGGAGCGGACCAGCTGGATCGTCTTCGGTCTGCTGATGTCGGCGGTCGGCGCGGTGGGCGTGGCGAGCTTCGAACCGCACATCCAGACGCGTGTCCAGGCCTGGCTCAACCCGCTGCACGAGTACAAGCTCAGCCAGGCCGGGACCCACGACGGCATCCTCCACTCCGAGCAGGCCATGCAGGCCCTGTGGGCCTTCGGTTCCGGCGGCACGCTCGGCACCGGATGGGGGCAGGGCCACTCCGAACTCATCCGGTTCGCCGCCAACTCCGACTTCATCCTCGCCAGCTTCGGCGAGGAACTGGGCCTGGCGGGGATCATGGCGATCCTGGTCCTCTACGGCCTGATCGCGGAGCGCGGCATCCGTACGGCGCTCGCGGCCCGTGACCCGTTCGGCAAGCTCCTCGCCGTCGGTCTCTCCGGCGGCTTCGCGCTCCAGGTCTTCGTCGTCGCGGGCGGCGTCATGGGCCTGATCCCCCTCACCGGTATGACGATGCCGTTCCTGGCCTACGGAGGCTCCTCGGTCATCGCCAACTGGGCTCTGATGGGCATCCTCATCAGAATCAGCGACACCGCCCGCCGCCCGGCCCCCGCACCCGCACCCAGCCCCGACGCCGAGATGACCCAGGTGGTCCGCCCGTGAACAAGCCCCTGCGCCGGATCGCGATCTTCTGCGGCCTCCTCGTCCTCGCCCTGCTCATCCGCGACAACTACATCCAGTACGTCCAGGCGGACAGCCTGCGGACCGACACGCACAACCGCCGCGTCGCCATCGAGCGGTACGCCACCCCGCGCGGCGACATCATCGTCGACGGCAACCCGATCACCGGGGCCGCCAAGTCGGCCAAGAACGGCATCAACGACTTCGAGTACAAGCGCACCTACAAGGACGGCGCCATGTGGTCGCCCGTCACCGGGTACGCCTCGCAGGCCTTCGGCGCCACCCAGCTGGAGAGCATCGACGACGGCATCCTCACCGGCAACGACGACCGGCTCTTCTTCCGCAACACGCTCGACATGCTCACGGGCAAGAAGAAGCAGGGCGGCAACGTCGTCACCACCCTCAACGCCGCCGCGCAGAAGGCCGCGTACCAGGGCCTGCTGAAGCAGGGCAAGGGCGCCGTCGCGGCGATCGACCCCAAGACGGGCGCGATCCTGGCGCTGGCCTCCACCCCGTCGTACGACCCGTCGACCTTCGCCGGGAACTCCACCACGACGGACAGCAACGCCTGGAACAAGCTTCTGAAGAAGAACAACCCCGACGACCCGCTGCTCAACCGGGCGCTGCGCGAGACCTACCCGCCGGGCTCCACCTTCAAGGTGGTCACGGCGGCGGCGGCGCTGCAGGACGGGCTGTACTCGTCCGCGGACCAGAAGACGGACTCACCGCTGCCGTACACCCTGCCGGACACCAGGACCGAGCTGAAGAACGAGGGCAGCATCCCCTGCAAGAACGCGACCATGCGCGTCGCGCTCCGCTACTCCTGCAACACGGTCTTCGGCAAGATCGGCGCCGACCTCGGCAAGGACAAGATGCTGTCGGAGGCCGAGAAGTTCGGCTTCAACGCCCAGCAGTTCACGCCGGTCCGCTCGAACGCCTCCGTCTTCCCCAAGTCGATGGACAAGCCGCAGACGGCGCTCAGCTCCATCGGCCAGTTCGAGACCGCGGCGACCCCGCTGCAGATGGCCATGGTCGCCTCGGCGGTCGCCAACGACGGCACGCTCATGAAGCCGTACATGGTCGACAAGCTGCAGGCTCCGAACCTGGACGTGATCTCGCAGACCGAGCCGCAGAAGCTGAGCGAGCCGCTCTCCAAGGACAACGCCCAGATCCTTCAGTCCATGATGGAGACGGTCGTCAAGGAGGGCACCGGCACCAACGCCAAGATCAACGAGAACGGCGTCACGGTGGGCGGCAAGACCGGTACCGCCCAGCACGGTGTGGCCAACAGCGCGAATCCGTACGCCTGGTTCATCTCGTACGCGAAGCTCGCCGACGGCAGCTCTCCGGTCGCCGTCGCCGTGGTGGTCGAGGACGAGAGCGCCAACCGGGACGACATCTCCGGTGGTGGTCTCGCGGCCCCGATCGCCAAGAGTGTGATGCAGGCAGTAATCGACAGCAAGAAGTGACCCCCGTCACGTCTCCTTCGCATCGGTGCACGTTGCGATACCGGTCCTGTATCGGGTGACGGGCTCGGCCAGGTCACACAAGTCGATCCGGGTACGGTATGCCCGGACGGCACACCGCCGGACCACACATGTGTGCGGTCGGGATCGACGGAGAGGGCTGGTAGGTAGCTATGGAAGAGCCGCGTCGCCTCGGCGGCCGGTACGAGCTGGGCCAGGTGCTCGGCCGTGGTGGCATGGCGGAGGTCCATCTCGCCCATGACACCCGGCTCGGTCGCACCGTGGCGGTGAAGACGCTGCGAGCGGACCTCGCACGCGACCCGTCGTTCCAGGCCCGGTTCCGCCGGGAGGCCCAGTCGGCCGCCTCGCTCAACCATCCCGCGATCGTCGCCGTGTACGACACCGGCGAGGACTACATCGAGGGCATCTCCATCCCGTACATCGTGATGGAGTACGTGGACGGTTCCACCCTGCGTGAACTGCTCCACTCGGGACGCAGACTGCTGCCCGAGCGGTCCATGGAGATGACCATCGGGATCCTCCAGGCCCTGGAGTACTCCCACCGCGCCGGGATCGTCCACCGCGACATCAAGCCCGCAAACGTCATGCTGACGCGCAACGGCCAGGTCAAGGTGATGGACTTCGGCATCGCCCGCGCCATGGGCGACTCCGGCATGACGATGACGCAGACGGCCGCGGTCATCGGCACCGCCCAGTACCTCTCCCCGGAGCAGGCCAAGGGCGAGCAGGTGGACGCGCGAAGCGACCTCTACTCGGCCGGCTGCCTCCTCTACGAGCTGCTGACGGTCCGCCCGCCGTTCGTGGGCGACTCGCCGGTCGCGGTCGCCTACCAGCACGTACGGGAGGAGCCGCAGCCCCCGAGCGTCTTCGACCCCGAGATCACGCCCGAGATGGACGCGATCGTGCTGAAGGCGCTCGTCAAGGACCCGAACTACCGCTACCAGTCCGCCGACGAGATGCGCCAGGACATCGAGGCCTGCCTCGACGGCCAGCCGGTCGCGGCCACCGCCGCCATGGGCTCGGTCGGCTACGGCGGCTACCCGGACGACCAGGCCACCACGGCCCTGCGTTCCACGGACGCCCAGGCCACCTCCATGCTTCCGCCGATGAACCCGGACGACGGCGGCTTCGGCGGCTACGACGACCGTCCGCCCCGGCGCCGCCAGCAGAAGAAGTCGAACACCTCGACGATCCTGCTGGTCGTGGCGGCGGTCCTGGTCCTCATCGGCGCGATCCTGATCGGCAAGTGGGCCTTCAGCGGCAACGGCAACGGCAACAAGCCCTTCGCGGCCCCGAACTTCGTCGGCCAGACCCTGGTCGACGCCAAGGCGATGGCCGCCAACGTCGAGCTGACGGTGACGACCACCAAGAAGCCGTGCGAGGCCCAGCCCAAGGGCAGCGTGTGCGACCAGGACCCGAAGGCCGGCGCGGACGTCAAGAAGGGCGACACCGTCGACCTGGTCGTCTCGACGGGCGCGCCGAAGGTGGTCGTGCCCGGCGTGACCGGCCAGAGCCTCGACGACGCCAAGGCGAAGCTCGAGGGCGACGGCTACCGGTTCCAGGTCAAGACGAAGACCCAGATCTCCACGGAGGACCCGAACACGGTCCTGGACCAGGACCCGAAGCTCGGCGCGGAGGTGCAGAAGGGTTCGACGATCACCCTCACCATCGCCAAGGCGCAGGCGAAGTCCACCGTGCCGGACGTGGCGGATCAGACCTGTGAAGCGGCCAAGGCGCAGATGACCGCGAACAACCTGGTCGGCAACTGCACCGAGGTGGAGACCGCGAACGACGCCCAGGTCGGCAAGGTCGTCTCGACCAGTCCGCAGGCGGGCAGCTCGGTCGACAAGAACTCCACGGTGAACATCCAGATCGGCAAGAAGGCCCAGACCCCGCAGAAGGACATCCCGAGCGTCTTGGGCCAGAACCTTCAGCAGGCCAGGCAGATCCTGCAGCAGAACGGCTTCAACAACATCCAGGTGCAGGGCGATCAGGGCGACAACGCCCTCGTCGTCAAGCAGGATCCGGGGCAGGGCCAGGCGGACCCGAACGCGGCGATCACTCTGACCACCATCGGCGGCAACGGCAACAACGGCGGGAACAACGGCGGCACCAACTTCTTCGGCGGTGGCAACGGGTAGGTGCTCCGCCGGGGCCGTCGCCGCCCCTTCCGTACGACGGATCCCCGGTACCTCTTCACGAGGTACCGGGGATCCGTCGTGTGGGCGGCGCCGCGCCGGGACACCGGCCGCGGGAGCGTCGGCTGCCCGCCGGCCCCGCGCGCCGCGGTGCTTCAGGTCAGCGCAGTTCCTTCGGCGGCGTCCGCGCGCTGTCCACCTTGTCGACGCGCTCCAGCTCGCCCCAGACGACGTAGCGGTAGCGGGACGTGTAGACCGGGGTGCACGTCGTCAGGGTGATGTAGTGACCCGGCTTCTTCTTGCCGGACTCCTTGGGGACCGGGCCGAGGACCTTGACGTTGTACTTCGAGGTCTCGGGGAGGATGCCGAAGACCTTGTAGACGTACCACTTGTCCTTGGTCTCGAAGACGATCGGGTCGCCCTTCTCCACCTTGTCGATGCTGTGGAACTTGGCGCCGTGGCCGTCGCGGTGGGCGGCGAGCGTGAAGTTGCCGTTCTTGCCGGTCATCGGCAGGGACGACTTGACGGGGTCCGTGTAGTAGCCGGCGACGCCGTCGTTGAGGATCTCCGTGGAGGTGCCCTTCTCGACGAGCACCTCACCGTTCTTCATGGACGGGACGTGCAGGAAGCCGATGCCGTCCTTGGTGTCCAGCGCGCCGGGGCCCTTGTCCGCCGCCCAGTTGTCGCGGACCTTGTCGCCCTGCTTGTGCGCCGCGCGGTCCGCGACGACGTTCGTCCACCACAGCGAGTAGACGACGAAGAGGCCGAGCACCAGACCCGCGGTGATGAGGAGTTCCCCGAAGACACTGACCACCATCGCGAACCGGCCGGGACCACGCCGTTTCGGTGCGGGCGCCTCGGCGTCGGCGTCGGTGCGCTCGTCGTGGTCGGTCCTCGCTGCCACTGTGCATCTGCCCCGTCTGGTCTGTCTCAGGTTGTCTCACGTGCTCTTCGCCCGAGGGGCCGACAGCGCACCGCTGGATGCGCCTAGCCGATGAGGGCGTCCGGCTTGCCCTTGCTGCGCGGGCGTTCCTCGACCATCTTGCCCCACACGATCATCCGGTAGGTGCTGGTGAATTCCGGCGTGCAGGTGGTCAGGGTGATGTAGCGGCCGGGCCCCGTGAATCCGGACCCCTTGGGGACGGGGGCCAGCACACTTGTGTTCGAAGGAGACGTCACCGGCAGGATCGACGTCATCTTGTAGACGAAGTAGTCGTCCTGTGTCTCGACGACGATCGAGTCGCCCGGTTTGAGTTGATTGATGTAGCGGAACGGCTCGCCGTGCGTGTTGCGGTGGCCCGCGAGACCGAAGTTGCCCGTTTTGGCGTCCGGCATCGCCGTCTTCAGGCCGCCCTCGCCGTAGTGGCCCACCATCCCGCGGTCGAGCACCTTCGTCTTGCTCGTGCCCTCCGCGATCGGCGCGACGACGTCCAGCTTCGGGATGTGCAGGATGGCGAAGCCCTGTCCCGGCTCGAACGTCCCCGGGCTCCGCTTGCCGCTCGCCCAGTCCTCCTGGAGGTGGTGCGCGGCGCTGCCGGCCTGCTGGTGCGCCCGAACGTTCGACCACCACAGCTGGTAGGTCACGAACAGCAGCATCAGGACGCCGGTGGTGATGAAGGCCTCGCCGATCATCCGGCTCACCATGACCGCGGCGCCGGGCTTCCGTGCCTGCGCGGCACGGCGGGCCGCGACACGGCTCAGCGGCGCCTCAGCGGCCTCCTGAGCCCCTTCCAGGGGTACCTGGGCCTGGGACTCCAGGGGCCCTCCGTGGCGCCCATGGCGCCGTGCCGCCTTGCGTCGGGCCGCACGGCCCCCGGACGCGGCCGCCGAATCGTCCGCGGCGTCCGCGCGCTTCACGGGCGCGGCCATGAGTCGTGCCTGCGAGACCTCCGAGGCCCGCAGCGCCACGGTCTCGTCGTCCAGCGGCCGGGCCGCCGTCGGAGGCACGCCGTAACCCGGACCGGGCGCCGGACCGGGGGAGGCCGTGGGGGCCCCGTACGCCGGCGCGGACGCGGCTACGGGCGGCGTGTACGGGGACGGAGCGGCGGACGTCCCGTACGGGGACGTGGACTCCTGAAAGGACGGCGTGGCCGGCATGGCCGTCGTCGCCGGGTCGGCGTACGGCTGCCGCTGCCGCGCACCGTCGTAGCCGCCCTGCGCCGCGTCTTGCCACTGCCGCGCGTACCCGGCGGAATCGTCCCCCGCGTACTGATGGTGGCCGGGCCACTGCTGCCCCGGACCGGCCTGCGGCCCGGCGGTGGATGCGGCCGGCGCGGTGTGGCCGGGGGCGGTATGGGCGGGAGCCGTGCGGCCGGGGGCCGCGGTGCCGGGGGCGGGGGCCGCACCCGGAAGGGGATCGGTGAGCGGGTCCGCCAGCTGCTCGATCGCGACCTCGAACGCGCCGGGCGCCCCGTACGGCTGCTGCCCGTACGAGGACCCGTCTCCTCCGGCGGCGCCGTAAGCGGCACCGGACTCGCGCTCGGGGCGCAGCGCGGTCACGCCGTGGCCCTGCCCACCACCGGGGCGAGCCCCGCCGACCTCGCCACGGCACCCTGGTCGCCGCACTCCACGAGCCAGTTGGCGAGCATCCGGTGCCCATGTTCGGTCAGTACCGACTCGGGGTGGAACTGAACGCCCTCGACCGGGAGTTCACGGTGTCTGAGGCCCATGATGATCCCGTCGTGAGTGCGGGCGGTCACCTCCAGCGCGGCCGGCACGGTCTCCGGCTCCGCCGCGAGCGAGTGGTAACGGGTCGCGGTGAAGGGGGACGGCAGCCCGGCGAAGACGCCGCTGCCCTCGTGCTCCACCAGTGAGGTCTTGCCGTGCAGCAGCTCCGGGGCACGGTCCACGACCCCGCCGTACGCCACCTGCATCGACTGCATGCCGAGACAGACGCCGAAGACGGGTACCCCGGTGTCCGCGCAGTGGCGGACCATCTCGATACAGACGCCGGCCTGCTCGGGGGCGCCCGGGCCGGGCGACAGGAGCACTCCGTCGAACCCGTCCTGCGCGTGCGCGGTGGACACCTCGTCGTTGCGCAGCACCTCGCACTCGGCGCCCAGCTGGTACAGGTACTGGACCAGGTTGAAGACGAAGCTGTCGTAGTTGTCGACGACGAGGATCCGCGCGCTCACTGGTTGTTCACCGTCACATCGTTGAAGGGCAGCAGCGGTTCGGCCCAGGGGAAGACGTACTGGAAGAGCACGTAGACCACCGCCAGGGCGAGCACGAGTGAAATCAGTGCCTTCACCCATGCGTTCCCCGGCAGATGCCGCCAGATGAAGCCGTACATGCCGTCCCTTCCGTCGCACCACGGCGTCAGAGCCACGCCCCGCACCACCGGACCCACGCCGTACGGGACCAGACTAACGGCGGAGCGCCCCCGGTTTCCCAGCCTCCACAGGCTGTGTGGAATCCAGGTGTGCCCAGACGATCAGCCGGTGGCTGTGCCCCCACTCCGGTTCGCAGGTGGTCAGCGTGAGGTAGCGGCCCGGAGCCGTATAACCGGACTTACGTGGCACAGGGTCGATCACCTCAACGTCCGTGGGCACGGTTTTGTAGGGGCCTTTGTCGATCCGATACGTGAACCAGGTGGTCCCGTCGGTCAGCACCACCGCGTCGCCGTGTCGCAGCTTCGGAAAGTCCTTGAACGGATCGCCGTAGGTCCGGCGGTGCCCCGCGACGGCGAAGTTCCCCGCCTGCCCCAGCTGGGCGGTCCCCCGATAGTGGCCGAGGCCCTTCTTCAGGACACTCGTTCCGGTGCCTTCGAGCACGGGCTTGTTCCACGTGAAACCAAGACGAGGGATGTACATCACCGCGAACGGCTTGCCGTACGAGTAGGAGGGCGGCGCCTTCGGGCTCCCGGCGGCCGGGGCGGCGCTGGGCGTCCTCGGCTGCTGCGCGAGCGCCCCCTGCGACCACTGCCGCTGGAGCTGGTCGATCTGGTGATCCATCTCGCTGTCGGCCTTCACGCCCGTCCAGAACAGCACGTAGACCACGAAGAGCACGATCAGCGTGCCGACGGTGATGCAGAGTTCACTGAACGTCCTGACGATCACTCGCACCGACACAGGCCCCCCAGCGGCAGCGGCTCCGGCTACTCCACAGGCTTCGCGTAGTGGAGATCCACTGTGCCCGAGTAGCCGGGAAGAGTCACCGTCCCGTTCTCCTCGACTTTCCAGCCGAGCCCGTAGACGTTGACGTACACCATGTAGTTCTGGATCGCCGGGGAGTCCGCCAGCGCCTTCTGGAGCTTCCGCGGGTCACCGACCGCGGTGATCTTGTACGGGGGCGAGTAGACGCGACCCTGCAGAATCAGCGTGTTGCCGACGCAGCGCACGGCGCTCGTGGAGATCA
Source organism: Streptomyces sp. NPDC005195 (assembly GCF_040608315.1). Taxonomy (NCBI): domain Bacteria; kingdom Bacillati; phylum Actinomycetota; class Actinomycetes; order Kitasatosporales; family Streptomycetaceae; genus Streptomyces; species Streptomyces sp. NPDC005195. Next base: position 17,949 of record NZ_JBEXHZ010000049.1, on the reverse strand, counting down.
GCCGCTGGTCCATCACCTTGATGCCCTGGGCGCCGCCCAGCCACAGGGCGTTCACCACGGCCTGCAGGTCCTGCTGGTGGATCACCAGATAGTCGGGCTGCGGCGCGGGGTAGCCGGGCAGCTTGGCCGTGGCGTTCGGCGGAGCGTCGTTGAGGGTGACCGTGACGGCCTTGCCCTTGAGCGGCTGGGTGCCCGCCTTCTTCTCCAGCGCGGCGACCTTGTCGGTCTCGGCCTTGCTGCCGCCGTTCTCCCGTCCGGCGAGGGTGTCGACCTGGTCCCGCAGCGCGCCGTTGAAATCGTCGAGCGACGCGTTCTTGTGACTGCGCTCCTGAATCAGGTCGGAGAGCTTCAGCAGGGACGCGTCGGTGCGGATATTGGTGCCTTTGGCCGTGTTGAAGCTGGTGAAGAAAATCAGTCCGGCGAGGGCGAAGACGGCCACGGTGAGCACGCGAACGGGCCGGAATCGGCGCGTATCGGCAGGACTGGAACCCGTCCCTGGAGAGTCGGCAGAATTGCTCAACGTACCCTTATCTCCTTCGGCGCCGCGGAAGCACTACGCTAACGGACGCCCGGGGGAGCGCTCAGTGTCCCCTTGTACGCTGCCCCGGAGCCCGCCCCAGTTCCCTGCGCGGCCACGCAGCGCATCGACAGGAGAGACCCTCGTGCCGAAGTCACGTATCCGCAAGAAGGCCGACTACACGCCGCCCCCGGCGAAGCAGACGACCAACCTCAAGCTCACCAACCGCAGCTGGGTCGCACCGGTCATGCTGGCCATGTTCCTCATCGGCCTCGCCTGGATCGTCGTCTTCTACGTGACCGACGGCTCCTTGCCGGTCGACGCACTGGACAACTGGAACATCGTGGTCGGTTTCGGCTTCATCGCGGCGGGATTCGGCGTCTCCACACAGTGGAAGTAGCCCTCCTCGACCGACGTTCCGGCGGCTCCCGGACAGCTCTCCTCAGGGCTATCCACTGAGTTATCCACAAGCGTTTTCCACAGGTGGAAAAAGAACGACGATCTGTGGATAACTCATCCGGGGTTGACGCCGGTGTGACTGGCCTACCGGGATCCGCAAGTCTGTTCGCCCCCTGTCCGACCTGGGGAAACTCCGGTCAGCGACAGGGGGCACAGCTGTTCCCACACAGCGTGCACAAGATCCGCCACCGTCTGTGGACAACAGCGGTGAGCGAGGTGGCTCAGGTGAGCTGAGCCGTCCTGACCAGCGTCGCGACCACCACGGCGACCAGCACCACCGCGCACACCCCGTACTGGACCAGGGCCCGCCGCTCACGCGGCGCGTGGACCATCGCGTAGCCGACGACGACACCGCCCACGAGACCGCCGATGTGGGCCTGCCAGGAGATGCCGAACGCGGGGGTGAAGGTGAAGATCAGGTTGACCACCAGCAGGCCGATCAACGGGCGCATGTCGTAGTTGAGCCGGCGCATGAGGACCCCGGTCGCGCCGAAGAGGCCGAAGATCGCGCCGGAGGCACCGAGCGACGGCTGGTTCGGGGCGGCGAGCAAGTAGGTGAGCGCGCTGCCGGCGAGCCCCGAGACGAAGTACAGCGCCAGGTAGCGGGCCCGGCCGAGGGCCGCTTCCAGGGGGCCGCCGATCCACCACAGACTGAGCATGTTGAACAGGATGTGGACATAGTTGCCATGCAGGAACATCGACGTCAGCAGCCGGTACCACTGGCCTTCCGCGATGCCCTCGACCGAACCGAGAACCGGGACGTACGCCCGGCCGATGAGGTCGAAGCTGTCGGTGAAGCGGTCGCCCACGGCTTGCTGCACCAGGAAGAGGGCGACGTTGATCCCCATCAGGATCTTGGTGAGGAGCCGGGGGTCCGCGGCCACGGTTCCGCCCGCCAGAGTCCGGGGCTGGGAGGCCGCCGGCGAATGTCCCGTACCGGAGCCGTCCCGGACGCATTCGGGGCACTGGAAGCCCACGGACGCGCTGACCATGCACGCGGGGCAGATCGGGCGTTCGCAGCGACTGCAGCGCACACCGGTCTCCCGGTCCGGGTGCCGGAAGCAGGTCGGCGAGCCCTGGGCATCCTGCGATCCCTGGTCCTTCGGGCCCTGTGGGCTGCCTGGCGCCTGGTCCATGGGGTCCCCTCAATCGGTCGTACGCACTGCACCGCCCCGCCCATCCTTACGGATGAACGGGGCGATTGGTTCCCTGCGGGAGTCCTCGGGGCCCCTGGGCCTCCGGGATCAGCCCTGTCGGGTCTGGACGACGACCGACTCGATGACGACGTCGTTGACCGGACGGTCGGTGCGCGGGTTGGTCTGGGCGCCCGCGATGGCATCCACGACCTTCTGGCTGGCCGGGCCGGCGACCTCGCCGAAGATGGTGTGCTTGCGGGTGAGCCACGCCGTCGGGGAGACGGTGATGAAGAACTGCGAGCCGTTGGTACCCGGGCCCGCGTTGGCCATGGCCAGCAGATACGGCTTGTCGAAGGCGAGGTCGGGGTGGAACTCGTCCTCGAACTGGTAACCCGGGCCACCGGTGCCGTTGCCGAGGGGGTCACCGCCCTGGATCATGAATCCGCTGATCACCCGGTGGAAGACCGTGCCGTCGTAGAGCTTCTCCGTGGACTTCGCACCCGTCTCCGGGTTGACCCACTCCCGCTCACCCGTGGCGAGCTCGACGAAGTTCCGGACCGTCTTGGGCGCGTGGTTCGGCAGGAGCCGGACTTCGATGTCGCCTTGGTTGGTCTTCAGGGTGGCGTAAAGCTGCTCGGCCACGATCTGCCTTCCGTTGCCTTCTTTTGACCCCCCGATCCTCGCACGGCCCGCGCCTCGCGTCGCCCGACCGCCACCTCCGGGGGAACATCCCGTCCTCCCTCTTGCGGAAAACGCGTCGAGTCCTCCCGCGGGCGGCGCCGGGAGCGCCGATCCGTGGCAGGGTCGGCGACAAGGTCCTGTTGCCCCGTATGCCCTATCTCGCATGCCCCGCGGTCGCGCGAGGGGCATGATCTCGAAAAGGGTGGAAAGGTGGACTGTGCCTGTTTGGGGTACTCGAACGCCCAAGTACGCCACCGAGGAGGAGGAAAACCCGTGACCCGCATTGACAGCGTGCGCGCCGCGACCGGCTCGGCGAAGGACAGCGTGCTGCACGCCGCGGAAGTGGTGGCGCCTTACGCCGACACGGCCAAGGACCGGGCCTCGCACTACGCGAACGAGGCACGCGTACGGCTCGCGCCCAAGATGTCGCTGGCCGCAGAGCAGGCCCGCGTGCAGTACGACGCCTATCTCGCACCGCGCCTCGAGCAGGCGCGTACCCATGTGCCGCCGAAGGTCGACCACGCCGCCCACACGGCCGCCGTCCGCACCCGCCTGGCGGCGCTCCAGGCCGCCGACTACACCAAGCCGAGAATCGAGCAGGCCGTGGCCGCGGCCGGGCCGGTACGGGAGGAGGCCGCGGCGCGGGGTGCGGCGGCGCTGGCCGCCCTGCGCGGTCAGGTCTCCCCCAAGGAGATCGAGAGGCTGGTCCGCAAGCACCGGCGGCGGGCGAAGGCCGGCCGTGCCGTCAAGGGACTGGCCGTCCTGGGGCTGATGGCGGGTGGCGCCTACGCCGCCTGGAAGTGGTGGGACAAGCAGGCCAACCCTGACTGGCTGGTCGAGCCTCCTGCCGCCACGGAGGTACCCGAGCCCGGCCATCTGACATCGGTCGACGGCAGCGGCCGGCCCGACCTCGACCCGGAGGTCCAGGCCAAGCAGGCCGAGGAGGAAGCGGCGAAGCGCGACGATCGCCACTGAGTCCTGACGCAAGACACCAACAACGCTGTGGGGCAGGAGACTTGAGGTCTCCTGCCCCACAGCGTTGTTTCACGTGGAACAGGCCGGAACCCTGGCGTCCTCCGCACCGGGGACTACGGCACGGAGGACGGCGGGGAAAGCGGCGGGGAGGACAGCGGGGAAGACGCCCGTTTACGGATTCCGTGGCCGATGACGTTTGCAACGACCGTCCCGCACAACATCCACACAGACTCTCTTCACCGTGCGCATTGCCTCGATTACACGACTCTGCTTGCACCAGTTCACGCACGGCACCGACATCGGAGCCCGGCCTCCCGTGAGGCGCCGCGACCACCCGCGCGACGGCCCCGACGCCCTCGCACGCCCCATTCATTTGCGCAAACAAATGCAACGCCTGCGAATCAGGTCCTGTGACGCAGGTCACCACGTCCGGCCAAAGCGGGGCATACGAAAACCGGCCGGTCGCCGTGAAGGCGTCCGGCCGGTCCGAGGTGTGGAGCCTAGGGGAGTCGAACCCCTGACATCTGCCATGCAAAGACAGCGCTCTACCAACTGAGCTAAGGCCCCTGAAGGGAAGCGTCCGGCCGGCTGATTCGGATACCGACTGGCGCCGGGGACCAGAGTACCGGGTCACCCCCGGTATCTCACAAAAAGATTGGGGGTCCCCGTGGGCGACCACTCTCCGTAAGATGCTCGACGTGGTTCGCGACAGCGAACCACGGTTTTGGGGAAGCGATGGGGAGACGCAATGGACGCCGCACAGCAAGAAGCAACCGCAAGAGCCCAGGAGCTGCAGCGGAACTGGTACGGGGAGCCGCTGGGGACGCTCTTCCGTAGGCTCATAGACGATCTGGGCCTCAACCAGGCGCGTCTTGCCGGAGTACTGGGCCTGTCCGCGCCCATGCTGTCGCAGCTGATGAGCGGTCAGCGTGCCAAGATCGGCAACCCCGCGGTGGTGCAGCGAGTCCAGCTGCTCCAGGACCTGGCGGGGCAGGTGGCGGACGGCAGTGTCAGCGCCGCCGAGGCGACCGAGCGCATGGACGAGATCAAGAAGTCGCAGGGGGGCTCCGTGCTCAACAACACCACGCAGTCGACGAGCAGTTCCGGTGCGCCCACGGTCAAGCGGGTCGTCCGCGAGATCCAGTCACTGCTGCGCTCCGTGGCGGCCGCCGGGGACATCATCGAGGCCGCCGGCACCCTCGCTCCGACCCACCCGGAACTGGCAGAGTTCCTCCGGGTGTACGGCGCCGGCCGCACGTCCGACGCCGTCGCCCACTACCAGTCGCACCAGAACTGAGCCGACGGTCCGGCCGGCCGCACGCCCCGCGCTGGAGGGCTCGCCACGCCGTCCAGCGCCGCGTCCCGGGCCGCCGGGCACCTCGTGGAAGCCGCGGGACCGACTGCCGAAGGGGAGCGACGCACGACCATGGGTGAGGTCTTCGCCGGACGGTACGAGCTGGTCGACCCGATCGGTCACGGGGGAGTCGGTGCCGTATGGCGCGCCTGGGACCGGCGGCGGCGCCGGTACGTGGCCGCCAAGGTGCTCCAGCAGAGCGACGCGCACGCGCTGCTGCGCTTCGTACGGGAGCAGGCGCTGCGGATCGATCACCCTCATGTCCTGGCGCCCGCCAGCTGGGCCGCCGACGACGACAAGGTCCTGTTCACCATGGACCTGGTCGCGGGGGGATCCCTGGTCCATCTGGTCAACGACTACGGCCCGCTGCCTCCCGCCTTCGTCTGCACCCTGCTCGACCAGCTCCTGGCGGGGCTCGCCGCGGTACACACCGAGGGGGTCCTGCACCGTGACATCAAGCCCGCCAACATCCTGCTCGAAGCGACGGGGACGGCCCGGCCGCGGCTGCGGCTGTCCGACTTCGGCATCGCGATGCGGCTGGGCGAAGCAAGGCTGACCGAGACCAACTACGTGGTGGGAACGCCCGGTTACTTCGCGCCCGAGCAGATGATGGGAGCCGAGCCGGACTTCCCCGCCGATCTGTTCGCCGTGGGTCTGGTCGCCCTGTACCTGCTGGAGGGGGCCAAGCCGGACGCCAAGGCGCTGATCGAGTACTTCGCGGAGAACGGCACACCACCCGCGCCCCAGGGCATACCCGAGCCGCTGTGGCAGGTCGTGGCCACGCTGCTGCAGCCCGACCCGCAGGCCCGGTTCCGCACGGCGACGGGGGCGCGCAAGGCGCTGGCCTCGGCCGCCGAACTGCTGCCCGAACCCGGCCCCGACGACGAGTTGGTCGAGGTCTTCGACCAAGTCGGCCCGCTCCCCCCGGGGTTCGGCCCCACGGGACCGGCCGGGACAGCACCCCGGACCGCCACCGAGCACACGGCTTCCCAGCCCGGTCCCCTCCCCGGCCATGCTCCCGACCAGAAGCCTGATTCCGGCCAAGTTCCCCTTCCCGACCGAAGTCTCCCCTCCGGCCGGAGCCCCGCTCACGGCCAAGGCGCCGTTCCCGACACCGGCGACGTACGCCCCGAGTCCCCTCCCGGTGACGTGGCGCCGCACCACGCCCCGGACCCCGCGTCCCCGAGGCCGTCCACCATGTCGGACACCGGGAGCTTCCACCTGCCGCCGCCCCGGGCAACCGGCCCCCAGGCACCGCCACAGCCCCCGTCCGGGCCACCACCGCAGCCCCAACACCAGCCCCCCGCCCACGACTTCCCGGGGCAAAAGCCCCAGCCGCAACCCCAGCACGCCTGGCACGAGACTCAGCGGCATCCCGTCCCGGGCCACCCGTGGCGCCCGCCCGAGCAGCCGCCCACTCCCCCCACCGCGGTCAACGTGCCGAGCACGGCGCCTGTGTTCGCGCGGCCCTTCGACCTCCCGTCCGCGCCGGCGCCCGTCCCGCCGCGCCCCGCGGATCCGACCGTCGTGGTGCAACAGCACGCGCCCGGTTCCGCGGGTTCCCACCGGGCCGTGTCCCGGCGGGCGGCCCGCCCCGGACCACCCGGGCGGGTGGCCGTGCCGCTCCTGTTCCTCGCGCTGGCCTGCTTCGCGGTGGGTTTCTGGGCGCTGACGCGGCTCTGACCCCGGTCGGCCGCTCCCGCGTCGTGCTACCGGCCCCGCGGTGCCTCAGGGTCCCAGGGCAGGGCGGGGGAAGCCGCGGACGAAGCCGGCGCGGTCGTGTCCCCGGCGGTCGCCCACCCCTTCGCCCGCCGCCGTGCGACCGCCGTCCACACCGCGAGCACCAGCAACAGGGCGGTCCCCGTGCCGAGGCCGCCCGCGGCGACCACCTTCATGTGCGGGTCGGTGCCACTGCCGGAGCCCGCCGCGCGGTCCCCGGCGGCCGCCGTCCCGCCGGAGGCCTCCGCCGGGGCACCGGCCGCGGCGTCGAACACGTCCCGGGGATTCGCCCGCCCCGCGTACGGCGGCCCCGCCTGGGCGGCGCCCTCCACCCGTACGCGCAGCGTGAGCCCGAACGGCCCGTCGCCGAACTTGTCGGCGACCTGCGCGGCGAGGTGCACGGCCAGGTAGTACGAACCCGCGAACCGCATACCGCCGGCCCGGTCGTTGAGGGCGTAGCGGTTGTCGTACGCGACGGGCGGCAGCGGATCGAGTACCGCGGCTCGCTGGCTGCCGTCGTATCCGCAGCCCACGTCGTCGACGAACCCGCGGACGGGGTTGTAGAGGGACACGACCAGGGCGGTACCCAGGAACCCGTCACCACCGGTCGAGCTGCCGAGCTCCGCGCCGGCGTAGAACTGCTGCCCCCAGTCGACCGGCACCTTGTAGAAGAGCGTCTGCCCGGGTCTGATCCCGTCCTTCCAGACGCCCTTTCCGAGGGCGGCGGCCGTCGCGAACCCCGCGCCGCCCGCCCGGGTCCGGGCGTCCGACTGAAGGGCTTCGGGCGGGGCTGAGTTCCACACCTCGGGGGCCTTCGTCGAACCGGCCTTCTTCAGGCCGGGTTCCGACACATAGGCGAGTTCGAGATCCCAGTCGCCGGGGGAGAGGGACGCGGACGCCGGCGAACCGCCCGTGTCGACGCGCTCGACGACCATGTAGTACGTCCCCGCCGTCTGGCAGGAGTACTTGGTGGGGCCGATCTCGCGGGACGCCCAGGCGGCGATCGGACGCGGACTCTCGGAGGCGCCGAAGTGGGCGGCCGCGGAGGAGGAGCAGCGTCGGCTGTTGTCGTCCTGGACGGAGACCTTGACGCCGTCCGCGTAGGAGACCGCGGTGCCCGGCCTGGGAACGGCGGTGGCGGAGACGTACGCGTCGGACCTGGCGTCGAGTGCGAGGCGGTAGTAGAGCTTGCCGCCCTCGCCGAGAGAACTCCGGTACGTCCTTCCGGGCTCCAGCCGTGCGGCGTTCGTGGTGCTCGCGGTGCCTTCGACCGTCGTGTCGTCCTCGGCGTAGGCGTACGGCTTCGGTGTGCCGGACTCCGTCACGGGAGAGGCCGCCGAGGCCCTCCCTGTGAGCGCGGCCGTCGCGCACAGCGCCGCTCCCAGGGCCAGGGCTCCGAGCGCCCGCCCGTACCGTGACGGCGCTCCCCGTCCCACCGTGCGCCGCCCCATCACGCGCCACCCCTCGTCGTCTCCCCGGACCATGGCCATCCTGCCGCGCCGGCCTCTGGTTCGCCCTTGCTATCGCACAAGCGGCCGAAACCGCCTGTCCGGGAAGCAAGGACCTTCACTTATGCAATTGATTCATGTGCGGAAGTGAATGGTGGGCGGATGGCCCGGGAAACACAAAACCCCGACCGCGAGGCGGCCGGGGTCTGTTCTGAGACTGGTGTCGGTACTCACGAACCCGTGGGTACGGAGTCAGTCGCCTCCGTCCACAGATCCTGCTCGGCGCGATCCGCCTGGATCTGGCGGTACACGAGGAGCCCGCCGATGGCGGCCAGTGCGACCAGGAGAAGCTTCTTCACCGTGCGACCTCGTCTTTCTTGACGTAGGGGACCTCTGGCGCCCGACTATACACACCGACCGATATCGATCGGTGACCTGTATCTGCCCCCAACTCCCGTCCGGTGGAGAGCAGTAGGGCAGGGCGTGACCGCACCGATCTCACGGTGATCACACCTCACACACGGTGACCCTTCTCTGCACTTTCGCGGTTTTTATGGGCTTTGGAGACCTCTTAAGCCCATACGGGTGGTGTTCATCAGAACATCGACGCGCCATGGGCGTCGGTCCCCCACTTCGCGGCCCGCTTACACATCATGAGGAAAGTACGCAAATCGCCTGACCCGAAAGTGAGGGGCCATGACCCAGAACAAGGTCATGAAGCTGTGGACCGTCATCGTGACCGCCTTCCTGGCGCTCTGCACGACGCTCGGATTCATCACGACCACCGCGGCCGCGGCCGTACCGCAGACCGGAGCGGCGCACAACAGCGCGGCCCCCGTGACGGTGCCGGCGCCGGCACTGGCCCCGTGGACAGCGTCCTACAGTCGGGCCCTGCCCCCCACGATGAAACAACGTATCCACGCCGAGGCTCACGGCTCCTCACCGAGTTGCCGGCACCGCCCGCGGGCCGATGCCGAAGCGAGCGGCCTCACCGCCCTGTGCGCGCCCGATGCCACGACCGACCGCGATACGTCCCTCCAGCACGGCGAGGCGCCGCTCCAGCGCTGACGCGCACCGCACCACCTCACCGACCCTGCCCCTCCTGCCCGACGTAGCGGCGAACTTGCGTACACCGCCACACCCGGAACCGAAGGCCCGGCACCTCGAAAGAGCTGCCGGGCTTTCTCACGCGCGGACGCCGGTCAGGAATCCCTGCTCGGCGGTTCTCACTGACGCCGTTGGCTGAGGACACAGAACTCGTTGCCTTCGGGGTCCGCCAGAACCACCCACGACTGGTCACCCTGGCCGATGTCGACACGCTGGGCGCCGTGAGCCTCAAGACGAGCCACCTCGGCGTCCTGGTCATCAGGCCTGAAGTCGAGATGCAGCCGGCTCTTGACCTTCTTGCCCTCATCGAGCCGGACGAAGTCCAGCCCCGGCAGGCGATCCGGCGCCGGGCGGATCTCGAACTCCTCGTCGGAGGAGTGGACGACGACCCAGCCGAGAGCCGTCGCCCACCACTGTCCCAAGGCCACCGGATCCGCCGAGTGAACGATTACCTGTTCCCATTCCAAGGTCATCCGCCGAGCGTAGGCCCACCGACGCTTCGAAAAAAGGCGCTTGAGGCGCTCGGAGGAAGGAAAGCCTCGCGGCGGCCGACCGGCCGGCGGCTGGTGTCCGCCGTAGATGTCAAAAACCCCCGGTCCTTGTGGACCGGGGGTCTTCGTCATGGTGGGGCTAACAGGATTTGAACCTGTGGCCTCATCCTTATCAGGGATGCGCTCTAACCAACTGAGCTATAGCCCCGCCGCGCTTTGCGGTGTGTGTCCCGCGCGCTGACCTCTGAAGATTAGCGCACGACGCGGCCAGTCCCAAAATCGGTATCCCGGGCCCCTGGCGGAGGCTCGCGGGACGCCGCTATTCGTCCTCGGCGAGGGTCAGCTCAATGCCGCCCACGAAGCCCGCGGAGAGGTTGTAGATGAAGGATCCGAGCGTCGCGAGCGCCGTGGCGAGCACGACGTCGATGACCGCGATGATCGACGTGAACAACAGGACGTTCGGCAGGGAGAGGAACGACTGCAGGTCGAAACCGTTCGACTCGTTCGACCCCGTCGCCTCGGAGATCGTGCCGCCGACCGTCGAGAAGACACCCATGGCGTCCATGACCATCCACAGCACCGCCGACGCCACGATCGTGCAGATGCCGAGCGCGATGGAGAGCAGGAAGCTGACCTTCATCACGGACCACGGGTCGGTCTTCGCCACCCGCAGCCGCGCCTTGCGGGTACGCGGCGCGGTGCGCGCCCCGGTCCGCGGCCGGCGCACGGCGCCGGACTGCGTCTGCGCCGCGTACGCCTGCGGCGGGTGATACGGCTGCGAGGGCTGCTGCGGCTGCCGCTCCCCCGGCAGCGCGGAGGCGGCCGCGCCGGAGCCCGCGGGAGCGGTCGGCGCGCCCGGCGCCGCCTTGGTCGTGGCAGGACCGGCCGCGGCCGGTCCGCCCGGCGCCGCGGGGCCCGCTCCGGCCGTGTACTGCTGGCCCTGCGGACCTCGGGTGTCCGTCACAGTTCCCCCCTGGGATCCATGAGAGTCATGGGAGTCGGTCGCCTCCGTGGCGGGGCCACGGCCGCCGTCCGTATCCGTACCGGTCGATCCGGCGCCCGTGGCTCCGCTCACGATGACTCGCTCCTCGCGCTACTCGGACGAGGACTGCTCGTCCTCGTCCGTACCGACGGCTTCGATGCCTTCGGCGGTCTCGTCCTCGGCACCCTCGCCGTCGACTTCCTCGGCCTCGCGGCCGGCCTCGGCGTTACGTGCGATGCCGACCACGGCATCGCGCTTGCCCAGGTTGATCAGTTGGACGCCCATGGTGTCACGGCCCGTCTCCCTGACCTCGTTGACTCGCGTACGAATCACACCGCCGGACAGGGTGATGGCGAGGATCTCGTCGGTCTCCTCGACCACCAGCGCGCCGACGAGAGAACCACGGTCCTCGACGATCTTGGCGGCCTTGATACCGAGGCCGCCGCGACCCTGGACGCGGTACTCGTCGACGGCGGTCCGCTTCGCGTACCCACCGTCTGTGGCAGTGAACACGAACGTACCGGGTCGAACAACATTCATCGAGAGCAGTTGGTCCCCCTCGCGGAAACTCATGCCCTTGACGCCCGAGGTGGCACGGCCCATCGGTCGCAACGCGTCGTCCGTTGCGGTGAACCTGATCGATTGGGCCTTCTTGCTGATCAGAAGCAGATCATCCTCGGCCGAGACGAGTTCGGCTCCGATCAGTTCGTCATCGGATCCGTCCTCCGTCTCCCGGAGATTGATGGCGATGACACCGCCCGAGCGCGGAGAATCGTAATCCTTCAGTGGCGTCTTCTTCACCAGGCCGCCCTTGGTGGCCAGGACCAGGTAGGGCGCCGCCTCGTAGTCGCGGATCGCGAGGATCTCGGCGATCGCCTCGTCCGGCTGGAAGGCCAGCAGGTTAGCGACGTGCTGCCCGCGGGCGTCCCGGCCGGCGTCCGGGAGCTCGTACGCCTTCGCCCGGTAGACACGGCCCTTGTTCGTGAAGAACAGCAGCCAGTGGTGCGTCGTCGAGACGAAGAAGTGGTCGACGATGTCGTCCTGCTTCAGCTTCGCGCCGCGTACGCCCTTGCCGCCCCGCTTCTGCGACCGGTAGTCCTCGGTCTTGGTGCGCTTGATGTAGCCGCCCCGGGTGATGGTGACGACGATGTCCTCTTCGGCGATCAGGTCCTCCATGGACATGTCGCCGTCGAAGGGCACCAGCTTGGAGCGGCGGTCCTCACCGAACTTCTCGACGATCGCCGCGAGTTCCTCGCTGATGATGCCGCGCTGACGCACCGGCGAGGCGAGGATCGCGTTGTACTCGGTGATCTTCGCCTGGAGGTCGTCGTGCTCCTGGACGATCTTCTGACGCTCCAGGGCGGCCAGTCGGCGCAGCTGCATCTCGAGGATGGCGTTCGCCTGGATCTCGTCGATCTCCAGGAGGGCCATGAGGCCCTCTCGGGCGATCTCGACGGTGTCGCTGCGCCGGATCAGCGCGATGACCTCGTCGATGGCGTCCAGGGCCTTCAGGAGGCCGCGCAGGATGTGCGCGCGCTCCTCGGCCTTGCGCAGCCGGAACTTCGTCCGGCGGACGATGACCTCGATCTGGTGCGTCACCCAGTGCCGGATGAACGCGTCGAGCGACAGCGTGCGCGGGACGCCGTCGACCAGCGCCAGCATGTTGGCGCCGAAGTTCGACTGCAGATCGGTGTGCTTGTAGAGGTTGTTCAGGACGACCTTGGCGACCGCGTCCCTCTTCAGCACGATCACGAGCCGCTGGCCCGTGCGCGAACTGGTCTCGTCACGGACGTCCGCGATACCGCCGACCTTGCCGTCCTTCACCAGGTCGGCGATCTTCTGGGCGAGGTTGTCGGGGTTGGTCTGGTACGGGAGCTCGGTGACCACCAGGCACTGGCGGTTCTGGATCTCCTCGACCTCGACGACCGCTCGCATCGTGACGGAGCCACGGCCCGTGCGGTACGCCTCCTCGATGCCCTTGCGGCCCACCACAAGGGCGCCGGTCGGGAAATCGGGGCCCTTGATGCGCTCGATCAGGGCGTCGAGCAGCTCCTCGTGGCTCGCCTCGGGGTTCTCGAGGTACCACTGGGCGCCGGCCGCGACCTCGCGGAGGTTGTGCGGCGGGATGTTGGTGGCCATGCCGACCGCGATGCCCGCCGAGCCGTTGATCAGCAGGTTCGGGAACCGGGCCGGCAGAACCGTCGGTTCCTGGTTGCGGCCGTCGTAGTTGTCCGTGAAGTCGACGGTCTCCTCGTCGATGTCACGGACCATCTCCATGGACAGCGGCGCCATCTTGCACTCGGTGTAGCGCATGGCGGCCGCAGGGTCGTTGCCCGGAGAGCCGAAGTTGCCGTTGGAGTCCACCAGCGGCATCCGCATCGACCACGGCTGCGCGAGACGGACCAGCGCGTCGTAGATCGAGGAGTCGCCGTGCGGGTGGTAGGTGCCCATGACGTCACCGACGACACGGGCACACTTGTAGAAGCCCTTCTCGGGCCGGTAGCCGCCGTCGTACATCGCGTACAGGACGCGGCGGTGGACGGGCTTGAGACCGTCGCGTACGTCGGGCAGCGCGCGGGACACGATGACGGACATCGCGTAGTCGAGGTACGAGCGCTGCATCTCCGTCTCGAGCCCGACGGGCTCCACACGGAGGACGATCTCGCCGCCTTCTTCAGGCGTACCAGGAGTGTTCTCGTCGGCCATTGCTGGTGAAGATCCTTTCTGCTGCGGTCAGCTGAGACCGACTCAGATGTCGAGGAACCGGACGTCCTTGGCGTTGCGCTGGATGAAGGCGCGGCGCGCCTCGACGTCCTCGCCCATCAGAACCGAGAACAGGTCGTCGGCCTGGGCGGCGTCGTCCAGTGTGACCTGGCCGAGAACGCGGTGCTCCTGGTCCATGGTCGTGATGCGCAGCTCCTCGGCGTTCATCTCGCCGAGGCCCTTGAAGCGCTGGATCGAGTCCTCCCGGACACGCTTGCCCGCCTGCCGGCCGAGCTCGGTCAGCGCGTCGCGCTCACGGTCGGAGTACGCGTACTCGAAGTCGTCCCGGCCCCACTTGATCTTGTAGAGCGGGGGGCGCGACAGGAACACGTGCCCGGCCTCGACCAGGGGCCGCAGGAAGCGGAACAGGAAGGTCAGCAGCAGGGTGTTGATGTGCTGGCCGTCGACGTCGGCGTCCGCCATCAGGATGATCTTGTGATAGCGGAGCTTCCCGATGTCGAAGTCCTCGTGGACTCCGGTACCGAAGGCCGAGATCAGCGCCTGGATCTCCTGGTTCTGCAGGATCTTGTCGATCCGCGCCTTCTCGACGTTGAGGATCTTTCCCCGGATCGGGAGGATCGCCTGGTACTGCGGGTTGCGGCCGGACTTGGCGGAGCCGCCGGCGGAGTCGCCCTCGACGATGAAGATCTCGCACTTGGTGGGATCGTTCGACTGGCAGTCGGAGAGCTTGCCCGGCAGGGACGCCGTCTCCAGGAGACCCTTGCGGCGGGTCAGGTCACGGGCCTTGCGGGCCGCCACGCGCGCGGTGGCCGCCTGGATGGACTTGCGGATGATGTCCGCGGCCTCGTTCGGATTGCGGTCCAGCCAGTCCGTGAGGTGCTCGTGCACGACCTTCTGGACGAAGGTCTTCGCCTCGGTGTTGCCCAGCTTGGTCTTGGTCTGACCCTCGAACTGGGGCTCGCCGAGCTTGACCGAGATGATCGCGGTCAGACCCTCGCGGATGTCGTCGCCCGTGAGGTTGTCGTCCTTCTCGCGCAGCAGCTTCTTGTCGCGCGCGTACCGGTTGATGAGACCGGTGAGCGCCGCACGGAAGCCCTCCTCGTGCGTACCGCCCTCGTGCGTGTGGATGGTGTTGGCGAAGGAGTACACGCCCTCGCTGTAACCGGTGTTCCACTGCATCGCGACCTCGAGGGAGAGCATGCGCTCCTTGTCCTCGGCGTTGATGTCGATCACGGTCTCGTGGACGACGTCTCCCTTGCGGGAGTTCAGGTACTTCACGAAGTCGACGATGCCGCCCTCGTAGTGGTACGTGACCGTCTTGACCTCGGCCTTCTCGTCCGCTCCGGCCTCGTCGGCGCCCGCCGTGGCCTTCGCGGACTCGCGCTCATCAGTGAGTTTGATCGTCAAACCCTTGTTGAGGAACGCCATCTCCTGGAAGCGCCGCGAGAGCGTCTCGAAGGAGTACTCCGTGGTCTCGAAGACGTCCGGATCGGCCCAGAAGGTGACCGTCGTACCGGACTCGTCCGTCTCCTCGTGGCGCGCCAGCGGGGCCGTGGGGACGCCCAGCTTGTAGTCCTGCGTCCAGCGGTGGCCGTCGCGCCTGACCTCGACCGAGACCCTGCTGGACAGCGCGTTCACGACGGACACACCGACACCGTGCAGACCGCCGGAGACGGCGTACCCGCCGCCGCCGAACTTGCCGCCCGCGTGCAGCACGGTCAGCACGACCTCGATGGCCGGCTTGTTCTCGGACGGAACGATGTCCACCGGGATGCCGCGGCCGTTGTCGATCACGCGCACCCCACCGTCGGGCAGGATCGTGACGTCGATCGTGTCCGCGTGGCCGGCCAGCGCCTCGTCGACGGAGTTGTCGACCACCTCGTACACGAGGTGGTGAAGTCCGCGCTCACCGGTCGAGCCGATGTACATGCCGGGTCGCTTGCGGACCGCGTCCAGACCCTCGAGGACGGTGATGGCACTGGCGTCGTACGAGGCCGTGACCTCGCCGTTCGAGGCGGTGGCCCCGGCGACGGCGCCTGCGTCGGTGGACGGGATGTTCTCGTTGGGGTTGCCGGAATCGGCCACGAAGCGCCCTTTCTGGCACAGCACAAACCAGGCTCGTCGGCGGGTTGCCGGAGCGGCTGCGGCACGTTGCGTTGGTAAGCCTTGATCAGCGTTGCTCAGCTTCTCCCGGACGGTCCCCACAAGTGGGGCGGGATTAGCTCCCAGTCTACCGGTAGCGCCGACAGTGATGGGGGTTTGCCGGTACCTGAGTCCGCATGTGCCGCCCTGAACCCGCCTCTCCCGACTCCCCATATGCGGCCCCGGCCCCAAGGAGGCTCACAGAGGCACTCAGCGCTTCCGGGTGTCAACCCTTCGCTACTGCGGAGTCAGGTCGGTGTTCGCAACCGCGTGCGATTGCCCGTGCCCACCCAGGGGCGCCCGCGGCCGGCGGCCGGTTCCCGCGGGCTCCGGTCACCCGTAGGTGTCGCCCGGACCCGTACTCCCGGGGGCACGAAGCGGCCCGAACCGGCGCGGGGGACCCCCCGGGCCCTGCACCTTGATCAGCCTCACCGTGCCGTGCCCGAGGTCCTGGTTCAGCCGCGCGACCAGCTGCGGGGCGAGCAACCGCAGTTGGGTGGCCCAGGCGGTCGAGTCGCACTGCACGGTCAGCACCCGCTCGGCCGGGTCGTCGTCGTACCGCAGCGGGGCGCAGTGCCTGGCGAGGTCGTCTCCGACGATCTGCGGCCAGCGGCCCATCACCCCGCCCACCGCGGCCGGCGTCTCCCAGCCGCGCTCGGTCAGCAGCCGGTTGATCGCGGCACCCAGCGCCATCGGATCGCGGCCGTCGGCGCGCGCGCCGGAGCGCAGACCGCCGCGGCGCGCCTGCTTCTTCTGCTGCGCAGCGTCCCCGCGCGCGCGGGCCTGTTCCTTCGCGGCGCGCAGCGCCACGCGCGCGAGGTCGACGCCGGACGGCTCGGGGGTCTTCCCGGCGGCTTCACCAGGCGGCGCGGACGGCCCCGGAATCCTTGGTGTGTTCTCCGTCATACCCGCTCCACCGTGCCCTCCGAGACGACGTAGCGCGTCCCCGCCAGGACGGCCGGCACGTCGTCGTCGACCGCCGCCGTCACGAGGACCTGCTCGCCGGGAGCCACGAGTTCCGCGAGACGTTCCCTGCGGCGGCTGTCCAGCTCGGCGAAGACGTCGTCGAGGACCAGGACCGGCTCGTTGCCCTCGGCCCTCAGGAGGTCGTACGAGGCCAGTCGCAGCGCCAGCGCGTACGACCAGGACTCCCCGTGCGACGCGTATCCCTTCGCGGGCAGCTCGCCCAGCTTGAGCAGCAGCTCGTCCCGGTGCGGGCCCACCAGGGTGACCCCCCGCTCGATCTCCGCCTTGCGGGACTCCTCGAGGGCCGCCATCAGCTGCTCGTACAGCTCCTCGCGGGTGTGTCCGGTGAGGACGGCCGAGGAGGGTTTGTACTCCAGGGCGACGGGGCCTCCGCCGGGCGCCAGCTGTTCGTAGGCCTTGTCGGCCAGCGGCTGGACCGCCGCGACCAGGTCGAGGCGCTGGGCGAGCAGTTCGGCGCCCACCCGCGCGAGGTGCTGGTCCCAGACGTCGAGCGTGGAGAGGTCCATGGTGCGGCCGCCGTGCCGGCGCGCCAGGGCGGCCGACTTGAGGAGGGTGTTGCGCTGCTTGAGGACCCGGTCGTAGTCGGAGCGGACGGCCGCCATCCGCGGGGAGCGGGCGGTGATCAGTTCGTCGAGGAAGCGGCGCCGCTCACCGGGGTCGCCCTTGACCAGCGCGAGGTCCTCGGGTGCGAACAGCACCGTCCGTACGATGCCGAGCACGTCACGGGGCCTGACCTGCGAGGACCTGTTGACGCGCGCGCGGTTGGCCCGGCCGGGGTTCAGCTCCAGCTCGATGAGCTGCTGACGCTCGCCCTGTCTGACGTTGGCACGGATGACCGCCCGCTCGGCGCCCATCCGCACCAGGGGCGCGTCCGAGGAGACCCGGTGGCTGCCGAGACTCGCGAGATAGCCGACCGCCTCGACCAGGTTCGTCTTGCCCTGTCCGTTGGGGCCCACGAACGCGGTGACGCCCGGGTCGAGCGGGACCTCGACCCGGGCGTAGGAGCGGAAGTCCGCCAGCGACAGATGCGTGACGTGCATGGTCGTTCGCCGACCTCCCCCGGGGACTCGGATCACTGGCCCTCAGGCCCGCGGATCTGTGGATACGGACGTGGATCTGTGGATTACTTCTGCTCGACGGCGTGGCCGCCGAACTGGTTGCGCAGTGCCGCGACCATCTTCATCTGCGGCGAGTCGTCCTGGCGGGAGGCGAAGCGGGCGAACAGCG
>NZ_JBEXHZ010000048.1:0-38526 GCF_040608315.1 Streptomyces sp. NPDC005195 | reverse complement strand
CTGCGACGTCTTTCTGGTCTGCTCCCCGGCGGCCGGCGCGGTTGCCTCGACTCGGGCGTGGTCCTGCCCGCTCTCGTCCGACGGGGCCAGCACCTTGCCGACCCGCGAGCACGCGATGGCCCACTCCTTCCATTCCCGCTCGGCCACGGCCAGCTCGGCCTGGATGCGGTCGGCCTCCTCCCGCAGCTCGTCCACCCGACGGCGAGCACCCAACTCACGCTGTTCCAACAGCCCGACCACCGACGGCATCCACGACCTCCCAGGGAGCGACAGCACGACAGGCCACTACTCCCACCGAATCACCGACCTCACGCCCGACCAGCGGAAACGCGGCGATCACGTCCGGAAAGACAACAACTTCTAAGCCACGTCCCTTCAAGGACCTTGCGGTGTATGACGTCAAAATCCGGATACTCAGTGACGTTGCGCTGATCCACGGCCGCAGTACGTACACAGTGCTCGCCGACGGATCCGAGCAAGAAGCCCTGTACACCGACACTTACCAGAAGCGTGACGGTAACTGGGTTTGCGTCTCAACGTGCGCGATTGCACCGGGTACGTAGCAGGACGGGGAGCGGGGAGCGCGCCCGCTGTCGGGCGCATCCACGACGGTCCTGTACCGGCCACCGACCGCACCCCGCCACACCATTGGGACCGGCCGCGCCGACAACCCCACGACTTGCCGGTCCTGGTCAACAGCGTCAACTGCTCCCGCCCGGCTTCCCATGGGGAGTCGGGCGGCGGGGCCTGCCGGTCGCAGTGACCGGCAGGGCCCGACAGGGGGTCTCGCCCAGGAGATTGGTGCGGCCCCCGCACACACCACGCACCGCAAACCGGGGGCAGAGCCGAAGGCCCGTCTCGGTGAAGGCGAGGCAGCTCGGTACCTCATGAAACTGGCGGTGCGGGGTTCCGCGTCGGCGTCCCCTCGTGCGGCACAGGGACAGAGCGGGCTCAGCGCCTTGAGGGCCTTTCAGCCGGGACGGTGTCGGCGGGCCAGTCCACCCGAGACATCTGGCAGCGGACGCAGGTTTTCGCCTGGCGTTCGGCCGAGTACCGCGCAGGGGGCAACTCCTGATCGGGTGTCCGTACGGGAGTGCGAGCCCAGGCACTCCCGTGCACCCACCGTTCTGGCCAGCTCCAGGACCACGTGCTGCCGCTTCCTGGAGAAGAAAACCCGGGCGAGCCAGACCGGTGCGGACCGGCAGACCCGTGCCTGACCGCCTGGGGACGCGTCACGAAAGGGCCCGCACGAGCGCGGAGAGCGCCTGAGGCCACGCAGCGTCGGAAGGCACGCCGTAGCCAACGACGAGGGCATCAGCCATGGCGTTCAGGGTCGGTTCATTGCGGTATCGAGAAAGGCCCGCCACTCTGAGGCCTTGCCGGGTCGCTGACTGCAGGACCTGCTGTTCGGTCCCGGGGAGCAAACCGAGCACAGTGTGCAGGCCGGCCGCTGCCCCGATGACGCGTACCTTTGGGGCGTGCTGGGCCAGAGCTGCAACGAGAGCGTCTCGTCGATCACGGTAGCGCCGACGGGCAGCACGTATGTGACCGCTGTAGGCGCCCGAGGTGATGAATTCCGCCATCGTCAGCTGGCCGAACACCTCGCACGAGTCGACCTGTCCCTTGGCCGCGATGGCCTCAGCGGCAAGGGTGGGAGGCAGAGCCATCCAGGCCAGCCGCAGACCAGGAGCAAGTGTGTTGCTGGCGGTACCCAGGTAGACGACGCATTCCGGGGCCAGTCCCTGGAGCGCCCCGACAGGCTGGCGGTCGAACCGGAACTCACCGTCGTAGTCATCCTCCAAGACCAGCCCGCCGGTCCGTCTGGCCCAGTCCACGACGGCCATCCGGCGGTCGCGCTGGAGCACCGTGCCCACGGGGAACTGATGAGCTGGCGTGA
Source organism: Streptomyces sp. NPDC005195 (assembly GCF_040608315.1). Classification (NCBI taxonomy): domain Bacteria; kingdom Bacillati; phylum Actinomycetota; class Actinomycetes; order Kitasatosporales; family Streptomycetaceae; genus Streptomyces; species Streptomyces sp. NPDC005195. The sequence goes on along the minus strand of NZ_JBEXHZ010000048.1, from coordinate 36,629 downwards.
GGAGGACCGCATCGGTGCCATCGGGTGGCACCGGGTCGATCCCGTGGGTATCCAGGGGAAGCAGCAGGGTCTGCAGCCCGGCAGCCCCCAGCAGGCGGCTGTACGAGCGTAGGCCGTACGCCTCGACCGCGACGTTCCCCGCCCCCCGTCCGGCCAGGACTCTGCTCAGGATCTGCAGACCGTGCGAGACTCCGGCGCAGATCAGGATGTGTTCCGGACTCACGTACACGCCCCGGGCCCGCGCGAGATGGTCCGCGAGGGCGGCCCGCAGCTCCGGGCGGCCGCGGGGGTCACCGTAGCCGAGCGCGTCGTCGGGGGCCGCGGCCAGGGCGCGGCGTGTGGCCTTCAGCCAGGCCGTGCGAGGAAAGGCGGTCAGGTCGGGGTTGCCTGGGATCAGGTCGTAGCAAGGGGTGCCGGACGGCTCGACGGTCGGGCGGGCAAGGATCGGCCGAGGTGTGATCCTGTCGGCCACGCGGGTGCCTGAGCCTCTGTGGGCGGTGAGCCATCCCTCGGCGACGAGGTCGGCATAGGCGTCGGCCACGGTGTTACGGGCGAGGCCCAGGTCGGCGGCGAGCTGACGGGAGGACGGCAGCTGTGTCCCCGGGGCGAGGCGGCCGGCGCGGACAGCTTCGCGAACGGCTGTGGCCAGCGCGCGGCGCACACCTCGTCCAGCTCGAATCGCATCATTCCCGAAGGCCTGCCGTAGCTGCGCCGGACTGATCGTACGGCGGCCGCGGGAGGGCTCGGCAGCGGCTGCGGTGATCGGAACATCGACCGGGCCACCCGGCAAGGGGTCATCGATGGTCACGGTGTGCTGGCTGCCCTTGGTCGGATGAGTCATCACGATGCGAACCTCAGTACTCGGTGCTCGTGCTCTGCCGGCGGTTCGGCCGGCAGGTCCAGGGGATCGATGGGTGTTCGTGCGGCCGCAGCCACCCGTACTCCAGTTCTGTTTCGAGGGTGGTGATGCGTTCGTCCGGGGCCGACCGTGACGATCACGAACAGCTCGCCTGACACCTTGCCGACGTCCGGATGCTCGGTGAAGGGGCGCCCGCGGAGCACCCCCTGGGCAGCGCCGATGCTGTGTCGCGCGCTCTGTCCTGGAGCTTCCCGCCGCGGACGGGCATGCTGAAGGTCAGGCCCCGCGGCCGTAGGTGTTCGGATCCACGGGCCGTTCGGACTTGGGAAGCCCGCCGACCACCAGACGGTAGGAGTCGATGACGAGTTCCTCCACCAGTTTCTCGTCGATGGAGCCCCCGCCCTCTACCGTGATCCAGTGCCTCTTGTTCATGTGATAGCCGGCAGTGACGTCTGCGTACCGCTCACGCAGGACTGCGGCATCGTCTGGATCAGCTTTCAGGATCACGACGGGGTGCCCCGGCATGTCGGTCATGAGCATGAAGACCTTGCCGGCCACCTTGAAGAGGTCCCAGTCGGGGCCGACTCGATGCTCCAGGCCGGCGCCGGGCAGTTCCACAGCACAGTCGCCCGCGACCCTCTGCAGTTCCTGTCCGTCCAAGGTGATCAGCTCCTCTGTCAATTCCGAGTGTCCGACTGACGGCCGCAGCACGAGGCGGGGTGTATCGCGGGGCCGCCACGAACGGCGGCGCCAGCGTGCCGACCTGGGAGACAGAAGCCGACGAGGGTACGGAGACGGTGACGCCGACGGGCGGACCGCTCTCCTCAACCGTACCGCAGGTCGGACCATTTTGAGGACTAAAAAGTCCTTTACTGTGGCGGGCTGGCCTGCCTTTTCGGCGCCCTCGGCCTCAGTCGGCTCAGCGCCCGCCCGCGCCTTCCGCCGGCGGATCGACGACGTCGGCGGGCGCGGCGTGGGCCTTGATGTGCCCGATCGCCATATCCAGGGCGATCCTCATGGGTTTGACGTCCTGAGCCGTCTGTGCGAGGAGGTAACCACCTTGAAGGGCGGCCATGAGGCCGGTGGCAAGCTCTGCGGCATCTGTGTCAACGCGGAGGACTCCCGAGTCCTTCATTCGCACGAGTCCGGCCTCGAGCAGCCTCTCCCAGCTCTGGAAGTGCCGGGCGATCGCATTGCGCGCCTCTTCGTCTTGATCGGCCAGCTCGTTTGCGAGGGACCCGAGCGGACATCCGTACGCCCCGTTCCGGAGCGCGTTGTGCTCGACCATCGCGTCCCGCCAGCGCTCCAGGCCGCGGAGCGAGTTGAGCCGCTGCAGCAGCTGATGCTGACGTTTGAGCAGTTCTGCGGCCTGCAACGCGACAACGTCCCGCACCAGTGCATCCTTGTCAGGGTAGTGGCGGTAGAGCTGGGACTTGCTCGTGCCGCTGGCCGCCCTGACCTCGTCGAGGGTCGTCGAAGACACTCCCCTGACGTACATCATGTCGGCCGCAGCCCTCAAGATGCGCTCCCGAGTCGCACGCCCGCGCTCGGTCAGCCGGGAGTCGTTTTTGTCGCGCGCCTGTTCCGCCACATCAGCCAGATTACCGGTGCGTACGTTAGCAGGGATGAAAAGGGACCTCAAGGTCCTCTTTATGCGGGCTTCCAAGACGCGCGGACCTGCTGTGGCGAGCGCAACTCGACCCGCTGCGGACGGGTCCGGCCGGCGTCACCAGGGACAGTCCAGGCCGTCGGCGCCACCTCTGAGGACCCAGCAGTCCTCTCCCGCGCCGCCCTCGGGCATACGACCCGCCGCTGCACGGAGGGCGCGAAGCCCCATGCCGGCGCAGGTGGGGGAGCCGTGCCACCGCCAGCTCCGCGTCTACTCCTCGTCCCGGGGCCCGGACGCGCTCAGGCACCCGCCAGGGGGATGCGGCAGTGAGCATCGGAACCGACAGGAGCGTCCCACTCCTGCGGGTCTCACATGCGTCGGATGACCCAGCACGGCGACATCGTCCAGGTGGTCCACCACGGCCACCGCGTCGAGAACTCGGTCTGTGGTCCCACGGCCTGCCCAGCTGAGAGGCCATCGCGGGGCTGAGGGTCAAGGTCAAAAGAGCCGACGGTGTAGCCATCTGGAGAAGGTCGTCCAATGCGTCCGTCCTACCGCTCGCTTCCTCGCCGAGCGATGTGACCCCCTCGCCCCTCAACACCACCATCTGCCGCCCAGCAGGTCGCGTCCACGCGACCGGCGGATCTGGAGAGCGCCGGCCGTGCGGCTTGCGGCGATGGCCGCGTGGCACTCACGGATGAACGCTGATGATCGTCTTCCGGGTGATCCGCTCGGCTGGGTTGAAGGCCACACCGGCGCTATCGTGTGGGCGGCACGTGGCCGATGCCGGCCGCCTTCACTTCCTGGACCATCTCCTCCAGGAGGGCACGGCCGGCCCGACAACGAGTCCGGCCGTCAGGCCGTCCGCTGGACGCACTTCAGGCGAGGGTGACGGACACCAGCGTTCTCCAGCGTGGATCACGCCGCAGGACCGGTTCCCGATGTCTCCCTCAGACATCGACCACCGGATCGGCTCCGCCGCCGCTTCCCATGGCGTCTTTCTCGAAATGGGTCGTCGGACGAATGCGTTCGTGGGGGTGCGGACGTGCGCTCACTTGCGAGCGAAGGATGCGATGTGGTCCAGGGCCATGTCGAGTGCGACGGCCATCGGCTCGGAGCTGTGAGCGTTCTGGGCCAGTAGGTAACCGCCCTGCAGGGCGGCCAGCAGACCAGTGCCCAGCCGTTCCGGGTCCGCGTCCTCCGCGAGGACGCCGAGGGCGCGGAGCCGGGTCAACGTGTCGACGAGCATGCGCCGCCAGGCGTCGAGTGATGCGTTGAGCGCTTGGCGGGACTGCTCATCGTTGTCGGACAGCTCAATCGACATCGCCCCCAGCGCGCACCCGTACGAACCGTCCTGCAGCGAGTTGGCCTGGACCAGGGCGTCACGCCAGCGGCGCAGACCGGTGAGGGTCTTCACGCCACGCAGGCGCTGTTCCTCGCGGGCGAGGACGAACTTCGACTGCACGTCGATCACGGCGTGGATCAGAGCGAGTTTGTCCTCGAAGTGGTTGTACAACTGCGACTTGCTCGTGGCGCTCGCCAGCCGGACGTCATCGAGCGTGGTGGCGTTGACGCCCCTGACGTAAAACAGCTTGGCCGCCGAATCAACGATCCGTGAACGGGTCTCCAGACCGCGCGGCGTGCGGCGAGTAGCGCTGGTTCCGGGCACGGTGCCTCCCTCCGGCGTGTTGCTCACTCGTGGTACTCGGCCGCGGACTGCATCACAACCGCGGTGGCGGCGGCTTCCCGACGGAGACCGGATCGGATCGGTTGTTGTACCAATGTGAGCATATAGGCCGGTCGGTGAGAGATGACGGCCTTGCGGACCTTCACGTAGGCCTTGATGTCGTCGCGGTCTGAGCCAGGAACGGACCTGGGAGGTCGCTCAGTTCGGCGCCCGCGCAACGCGGCGCCTCGCGCAAGTCGTATGAGCCGTGTCCGACCCCCTCGGCGAGACCTGCCGGCAGGGTCTCGTCCAGCTGCGCTGCCTGGGCGTCGGAACGGAAGACTCGTGTGGCGCCGCCCGGGATCGCGAGCGGATCGGATCAGGCGCCCGAGCGGCGTGGCGCCCCGGCGTCGATCAACTGGGTCGCGGCGGCTATATCACCCAGAACCTCCTCGTGGACGGATGCGGGATGGAGGCGCAGGCGGTTCCGGGAGGTCTTGCCTCCGTTTCAGCTCGGCCCCATCCAAGAGTGGACTAAATCGTCCACAAATATCAATCGATCCAGGCTGGGCCAGGATCACTCCCAGGGGCCTTGCGGTCACTCGTCCCGGGTGGTTCGATCGCCCGCGACATGATCTGCAAGGGCCTTTGAGCTGCATTTTTATTGATCCAGTGCGATGTCGGCGCGCATGCATTCAACGGGGTGGACCCGGTCCAGGCGGGTACGGGGTTGCGTACGAGTTTCTGGTCTGTATAGTCCTTAACAGGTGGTGTCCGGATAGCCAAGAGATCCGGAACCCAGCGCCGACGGAGACACTCCTCGTCATGCACGTCACCAGGCGCCCGGCGCAACCGACCAGGTTGCGGCCGACAGGCAAGGCCTGCGGCGGAGCTCCGAAGCACGACTCGCCCGATTTGGGCCCCAGGACGACTACTCACACCCCGACCGGAGGTCGATTCGCGGTGTCACGACTGAACGTTCCCGCTCCCGAAGATGTGCCTGAAGGCGCCCAGCGGATACTCGACACTGTCGGGGCGCAGATGGGCTTCGTCCCGAACATGTTCAAGACCATCGCGTCGAACCCGCCCGTTCTCGAGGTCGTCACGACTCTGCAGGGCACACTGGGCCGGGTCCTCGACGCGAGGACGCGACACAGCATCGCGCTGGCCGTGTCACAGGCCAACGAATGCAGTTACTGCCTGGCGATGCACACCCACGTCGCGACCGAATTCGGCGGCATGTCGGCCGACGACATCGAGCTGGGCCGTGCCGGGAGCTCGGTCGATCCCCGGCGCGCGGCGGCCGCTCGCTTTGCGCAGCGGGTGGTCGAGAGCCGCGGGCAAGTCAGCGACGCAGAGCTCGCGAGTGTGCGGGACGCGGGATACACCGACCCGCAGATCCTGGCAATCGTCACGGTGGCGGTGCAGTTCCTGCTCACCAACTTCATCAACAACGTCAACCAAACCGACCTCGACATCCCCGCCGCCAGCACGGTCGATACACCCGTGCTCCAGTGAACCCGGGGCCTACGGCGCCAGCGCGGCACACCAGAGCGTGACCGAGCAGGCGTTCCGCTGCTGGCACGAAACCGTGCCGGAGCGGGACGCGGGCCAGATCGTCGACCTCTGCGAGGCGGACGGCCTGCATCTACATGAGCCGCTGTGCTGGGGGAGACGGGGCCAGGGCGGCTACAAGATGTTCCATACCGCCGCCAACAACATCGCACCCACCGGGCGATGCGAGGAAACCCTCGGTGCGGCCCAGGCGGCCAGTCGGCAAATCACTCACTGAGTCAACGATCATTCAGGAAGGCTCGACATGCCGGGCTCCGAACTCTATGAGAAGTTCATGGCGCTGCACACCCGCGACGGTGGCCTCGTCATGCCGAACGCATGGGACGGCCTTTCGGCGCTGATGCTGGCCGATGCCGGCTTCGAGGCGATCGCGACATCCTCTGCGGCAATGGCCGCCACGCTCGGCCGTCTCGACGGGCGTCACGAGGTCACCCGGGAAGAGCACCTCGAGCACGCGCGGCTCCTCGGCCGCCTCACCGGGCTGCCCGTCAACGGAGACTTCGAAGATGGCTACGGCGACACGCCTGAAGACGTCGCCGCGACCGTTGAGGCCGCCGTGGAAGCCGGGCTGGCCGGTATCGGGGTCGAGGACACCTCAGGCGACCCTGATCAGCCGATCCGCGACTTCGACGACGCAGTCAGCCGCGTACGAACGGCCGTCGACGCGGCCAAGGGACGCATCGTCGTCACCGGCCGCACCGACAACTTCATCCAGGGACGGCCCGATCTCGACGACACCATCCGGCGTCTGACGGCCTTCGCTGAAGCGGGCGCGGATGTGGTCTACGCGCCGTTCCCACCCGACCGCGACGCTCTCGTCGCGATCGTCACCGCGGTCGCCCCGACACCGGTCAACGTCCTGGTGTCGCCGGCGGACAAAGTGCTCACCGTAGCTGAACTGCAGCAGGCCGGGGTCAAGCGCATCAGCCTGGGTCCGTTGCTCTACACCCACGCGATGGGTGCAGTCGAACAGGCCACGACGGCACTCCTCGCGGGCGATCTCGCCTCGGCGACGACAGGCATGAGCTTCGCGCGCGTCAACGAACTGCTCGCACGCGGCAAGAAGTAACCCGAACGACCCGGATTTCTGACTCCTCATCCGCTGATCACAAGACAAAGGCAGGTTGCCATGAATCTCGACAAGCTCATGAACAAGCACCTCACCAGGTACTTCGACCCCAGCAAGACCATCCCGGAGGACACCCTTCAGCAACTGCTGGGGTTCCTGCGCTCGACGCCGTCGTCGACGAACGTACAGCCCAACCACTTCTACGTCCTGGCCACGCCCGAAGGCAAGGAACGGCTGGCGGCCAACCTCGGCGAACGCTTCCAGGACAACAGCGAGAAGATCCTGAACGCCTCACACACCGTCATCCTCACCACCAGGGCGGACCTTCCCGCCGGCCACCTCGACGCGGTGTTCGCCAAGGAGAGGGCCGACGGCCGGTTCCCTGACCCGGCAAAGCACGAGCTGTGGGAGTTCATGACCCGCGACTTCCTCAACCTGCGCACGTACGGCTACAAAGACGTGAACCACTGGATGGAGAAGCAGACCTACCTGGCCATGGGTCTGACCATGATGGCGGCCGCTGAGCTCGGCGTCGAAGCCATGCCGCTCGAAGGGTTCGACCCGACCAGTGTCGACAAGGCCTTCAAGATCCGCGAAGCCGGACACACCACGACAGTACTGCTGGCCCTCGGCTACCCCGACCCTGCGAAGGTATACGGCAGCCCGATTTCGCGCTTTGAGACCGACCAGCTGTTCACCTTCGTCTAAACATCCCCCGGCGCCCGGAACGACTGTGGCCGAAGTCTGCAGGCCGCGGCCACCCTCGGCCCTCGACGCGGGCCCACCCCGGACCGGCGCCATTCTCCGCCGGTCGTCATTGCGGCGATGTCCGTCGGGTTCTCCCTGACCTGCACCGTGGGTCGTCGAACAGCCCGGTCAGGAACTGCTCGTGGCAGGCGCCGACGAGACTCCAATTGCGTCAAGCAGACCGCAGCCTCGCCGGCCCCGGGGAAGGCGCCGGTCGGGCCGGGCGGCACCTCTCGCAACACCTGGCATCCACGGCCTATCGCTCGTCGAGCGTCGCGGCCTCCGCGACAAGCCCTCTACCTCAACACGTTCCAACCGGTGAAGGCGAGAATGACGGAGACACGAGCTGACGGATGCCTGCCGGCCGTGCCCCTGTTATCTGCGGCGCTGCGGATGCGGCCGGTTGGTCGGTCGGTCGGCCTGACTGTGAGGAAAGAGATCTACTGTGACGGCGTGCGGAATGCCCGGATTGGCGTCGTTGTCGACTGTGTGTTTCCGGCCTGTACCTCGTGGTCGGCCGGACTGAGTGGAAGGAAGAGCTTGTGAAGGCATGCGGAGTTTCCAGCACCGAGAAGGACGTCACCGTGCTGGAGTTGCCCGAACCTCCGTCTCCCGGGCCGGGGCAGATCCTCGTCGCGGTCGAGGCCGCGGGAGTCGGTCCGTGGGACGAACTGGTCATCGACGCCAGTTGGGATGTGGAGCTGCGGCCCCCGGCGGCGCTGGGAGTGGAGGGTGCGGGCAGGGTGGTGGCCGTCGGTGCGGGTGTCACCGGGTTTGCCGTAGGCGACCGGGTGCTCGCACACGAGGCCCCGCTGCCCGCGGGAAGCGGCTTCTGGGCCGAACGTATCCTGCTCGACGCGGACCACGCCGCGGCCTGCCCGCCCGGGCTGGACGCCGTGCACGCGGCGGCACTGCCGGTCAACGGGCTCACCGCGTGGCAGTCGCTGGAGAAACTGGGCCTCAGCCGAGGACAGCGGCTCCTGATCACCAACGGAGGCGGCGCCACCGGAGCCCTGGCCGTCCAACTCGCCGCGGCCAAGGGCATCGAGGTCACCGCGACCGCGTCCGCCACCGCCGCGGAGCGCCTGCTCGGTCTGGGAGCGACGGAGGTCGTCGACTACCACGACCCGAACTGGCCGGCCACGGTACGCGGCGGGTTCGACGCCGCGCTCATCATCGCCGACGGCACGGCGGCCACGGCCCTACCGTTGGTGCGCGACGGCGGTCAACTGTGCTCGCTGACCTCGGACGCACCTCCGGAAGAGCGAGGCATCACGAGCTGGGACCTCTACGTCGAGCCCAACGGCGCGCAGCTTCTCCAGCTGGCCGAGCAGGCCGCGGCGGGAACCCTGAAACTCGCACCGCAGCCCCTGCCGCTCAGCGAGGGACCAGCCGTCCTCACCCGGGTGGTTGACGGAAGGGCCGGCGGAAAGAAGATCGTCCTCACCACAGAATGACGCGACTGAGCCGCCCGACCCCGATACGGGCCCCACCCGCGGGACATGAGTTCATCCACGGCCTGCACAACAGCGACACCGTGATGACTCTGGGCCTGACCGCTTTCGTCGGCTACGACGCCGTCATGTGTGCTGCCTGTGGGCAGGGCATGGGTGACGGTGCGCAGGGTGCGTGTCTGGTGGCCGGCGATTCCTGCCCGCGCGAGAGCAGGCCCGACGGGTGGACGCTGTCCGACGAGGACGGTCACACCTACACCTTTACCGGTAGTTCGTTAAATCCGGCGGTAGAGGTCAATGCCGTGCCCCGCGGTGACCGCGTCAATAAGGGCCTGGAGCTCGGAGGGTGGGTCCGTGTCCGTCCATGCTTGCCACCATCGTTTGAGCGTGATGGCGGGGGTGAGCCAGGACCGGATGGCTCGTAAAGCTCTGGGCCAGCAGGGCTGTTGGGGCCGGTGAGACGGGGCCGGCCCCCCTCTCTGACCCCTCGTCGGGACAGGGATCCGGCGCCGTGGCATCCAGCGGTCCCGGTGGGGCGAACCACTGGTCCCAGCAGAAGGAGAAGGCGCAGTTGACGAGGGTCTGGTGGCGGCGGATGGCGCGGTCGGAGCGGACTTGGAAGTCGGCCCAGCCGAGTTCGTCCTTGATCTGTTTGTAGCTCTGCTCGATCCACGGTCGCAGGCCGTAGAGGCGGACGATCTCGGCGAGGTCGGCCGGCGGGTGCGGGCCGGTGGTGGCGTGGGGTGCGTCGGGGTGGGGCAGGTTGGTGGCCAAATACCAGGTGGCTTTTTCCGGCAGGTGGGCCGGGTCGGTGGTGGCCACGACCAGCCGGCCAGGTGAGTCGGGGCCGTAGCCGCCCAGTCGGGCGTCGGCGGCCCACCAGGTCTCGGTGTGCCCGTCGCGGAAGTGACGCTCCACGGGTGTCCAGTCGCCGGGATGTTTGGCATCGTGCCAGGTCAGGGCTTGTGCGGCTTCGTGGGGGTGTGCGGCTGGTCGGCCCGGCCCAGGTGCCGCGGTGTGGCTTGAGCGCGACCACGTAGGCCAGGCCGGCCTCACGCAGCGCGAGATACCAGGTGTCACTGACGGAGTAGGCGCAGTCGGCGGCCACCGCCCGGCAGCCGAAACCCGCTTTCTTCCCCCGGGCCGCGAGGGCAGCGGACAGTTGTGGTTTCGTGCGGAAAGCCGGGTCGCTGCGGCCGCGAGCGAAGTGGTGGGCAGGGGTGTAGGGGGTCGCGTGCAGCGGGTAGTACACCCGGCCGTCGGTCCACACCGTGGTCACCGTGACGATGCCGTTGTCCGTCTTGCCCAGCCGGCCCACGTGCGCGGTGGCCGTGCCGTCCTTGCGGTCCCCGGAATCATCGATCACGATCACCCCGGCGTCGTGCGGAGCCGTCGCCGGCTCCTCACGCAGCAGTTCAAGGCGCCGGTCGTTGATCAGTTCGGCCTCCCAGGGCGACTCGGACAGGAAGAACTGGAGTCGCTGCACGCCCGGCATCCCGGCACCGGCCACCGGTTCCGCCCCTGCCAGGCAGGTGATCGTCTTGTTCCGCTCCCGTGGCGCGGGCAGTCCGGTCAGGTACTCGCGAAAGCCCCGTCTCTGGGCCAGACTCAAGAAGAGATCGTCGAATCGGGCCGCGTAGTCCTCCAACGGTCCCGGTGCGGGCGGGCACGGACGGCGAGCAGTCATCTTCAGCCCCCAACGCGGCAGTTGACCCTTATCACCGGCTTACGACCGACCCGACCTGCCGTCAACCCACGCCACCACCGAATTCAACGAACTAGCCGGTATGTCAAGGCACTCCTCAACCAGGTCCTCATCGTCCTCAAGGCGACGTTCTGACCTTCACGATGACCGGCACCCGGTTATGAGGACCGCGTCCGCACCGGCGCAGCGTCAGGCCCCGGCACCACCGCTGAGGCTGGCGCCTGGTCCTTCTCTGCTCTGTGCTGTCGGTACAGCAGGGATCACGGCTTCCAGGCAGAGGCTCATTTTGTGCGGGGCGCGGACGGTGATCGCGCTGTTTCGGGGGAATGTGTGGAACGTGGTGATCCATCCAGGCTGGGGACTCGCGTGGTTGGCGCGTTCTTCGGCGCCATAGGGTTGGGGGGCCCGGGGGAGAGGAAGTCATGTCGAGTACGGGGGCCGAGTGGCGGGAGGACGCCGCGTGCGGCAGTTCCGACGCGGACGACCTGTTCGCGGACAGTGCGCGCCAGAGGCAGGCCAAGGCGGTCTGCGCGGGCTGTCCGGTGCGCACGGAGTGTCTCGCCGAAGCGCTCGATGAGCGGATCGAGTTCGGGGTGTGGGGCGGTATGACCGAGCGGGACCGCCGGGCTCTCCTGCGGCGCAGGCCGAACGTCGTCTCCTGGCTGTCCGTGCTGGAGGCAGCCCGGGACAGGACGACGACCCGTGCCAGCTGAGGGGCCCGCCGATCAGTCAGTGGGTTCAATGGCGGCCCGGTAGGCCGCCATAGCAGGGCGACGCCTTCCTAGTCAGAAGGCGTGTGCCTGGCCGGCGAGGACCGCGGTGCCGTCCGTCCGCCGGAGCACCAGCGACTGATGTCCGCGGGTGTGCTCAGGAGTCGGAACGACGCAGACGCCCGGTCAGACCTCTGCTTTTCCGGTGAGTTCCTCATAGGTCGCCGCGGGAAAATCGATCAGCTCCTCGAAGGTGTGGCCGCCCGTGCGGGCGGTGGCCAGTTCGACGTCCTGGACCAGGATGGGCCTGTCGCCGAGGAGGAAATTCCTGCCGCAGTGGTCGAAGTGCAGGTGGCAGTTGGCAACGAGGGTGATGTAGGCGCGGCGGGGTCGACGCGCCGCGGAAAGGGCGTCCTGCAGGTCGCGACGGCGGGGGCGATAGTGCGCCTCGGTCTCGGGATCCGCCGTTCCGATGCCCGTGTCGAAGAGAATCAGGCCGTGATCGTGTCGCACCACATGGGCGAGCATGGGTTCGACCCGCGGCTGCGTGCCTCCGGGGCGGAACGGACGAAGTATCCGAGTTCGAGTCGACGTACCGTCATGTTCTGTCCCCTGAGCTGGTGTTGACCCGACCGTCGTATGTCGACCCCCTGGTCTGTCGACGGCAGAATCACGCTGAGCGCGAGCAGAGACCTCTGACAGGGCCCGCAGGGCTCCGCCACACGCGGGCCGTACGTGCCCGCCACCTCCGGACGGTTCCGCGAGGCCCGGTGTGTGCCGGGCCGCAGCCAGCCGCGTGCGCACCGGCCAGCCGAGCGGGCGTGACGGCGCCGCCGACGTCGCCGGGAAAGGGCCGCGAACGCGACGGGCGTCGGGCGACAAGTACGGGGTGAGACCGTCGTCCGACGGTCGGAGACGGAGATTCCGTGGAATCGGAAGCAGACGGGCACGGCGACTTCGACGGTGACGCCCAATTGGCCTCGGCCGTTGAGGACCCCGCGGCGTTCACGCCACTGGTCGAGAAGTACTCGGCGGCCCTGCACGGCTACTTCGCACGCCGGATGCCGGGTGCGGCGGACGATCTGCTGGCCGAGATGTGGCTGCAGGCGTTCGCGGCGCGCCGCACGTTCGACGCCTCGCGCGGTACCGCGCGAGGCTGGCTCTTCGGAGTCGCACGCAACATCCTCGCGAGCCATGCGCGGCGGGCGGCGCGGACGCAGGCCCTGCCCGGAGCGCAGATCACCGATCCGTGGCAGGCGGTTGGACGCGGCGGCCCTGGCGCCCGCGCTGCGCCACGCGCTGGCCGAACTCCCCGACGAGGAGCGGGAGGTGATGCTGCTCGTCAGCTGGGAGCAGCTGACTCCGGCCGAGGCTGCGGCAGCCGTCGGCGTCCCGGCCGGGACGGCCCGTTCACGGCTGCACCGGGCTCGCGGCAGATTGCGCGAGCCGCTCGCGCAGGGTCGCCTCGAGGGACGGTACCTGGCCGTGACAGGAGACTTGGCATGAGCACACACGACGTGGAGGAGACGGGCATGACGGAGCGGCAGGCCCTGCTGGACTTCCCGGGCGCCGAGGCGCTCCGGACGGCGGGGCGCGTCGAACCTCCCTCGGAGCGCGCGGTGGCCCGTGCGCTGACGGCGGTCGAGGAAGCCGTCCGGCAGGAGAGGGGCCGGACCCCGCGACGGACAGAGGCCCGGAACACACTGGTGGCGCCGTTGCGCGGGCGCCGCCGCGTCGTCGCGCTGCTCGCCGCCGTCGCGGTCGCGGCCGGTGTCACCGTGACGAGCGCGGCCATGGGAACGAGCCCCGCACGGCCCGGGTCGCGCGCGGTGTCCGCGTCCGTCTTCCTGGACGAGGTCGCCGAGGTCGCCGCGACCCGGTCCGCCGGAGCGGGCACGTACTGGAAGATCCACACCGCGCCCTTCGACGCCTATGAGTACATCTCGCGGTCCATGGAATCGACCCACCTGGTCCCCGGCAAGGCCGCCCGCAAGGGACACTTCCCCGGCTGGCGGCTGGGCTCCAGGAACTTCGACTGGAACGGGCTGAACCGTCTGACCACCGACCCGTTGTCGCTGCTCCGGCTGATCGACGGCACGACGAAGGCCTCCGCTGACGGGGACGAGGACGCGGCCACGCTGGGCTTCGTACAGGCGACCACGCTTCTCGCGGTGGCTCCCGCCCGGCCCGAACTGCGCGGTGGACTGTTCAAGGCGCTGGCGAGGCTCAAGGACGTGCGCGTCGGCGGCACCGTCAAGGACCATGCCGGGCGCTCCGGCACGGAGTTGGTTTTCCACGGAGGCGTCGGTGTCACCAAGGTGATCATCGATCCGAAGACCAGCACGCTCCTGGAACTCGTCGAGCCGTGGCGGAGTGAGAAGGACCAGCGTCTGGCGACGTACCTGTTCGCCGGTCCGGCCGACAAGATCGGCTGACCCAAGGGGGGGCGTACGGCCCCGACGGGGGCCGTACGGCGTGACCGCTTGGCGTGCCTTCGTCCACGCCATGGCACGTCGACGGCGTGACTCCGGCACGCAGGTTGCTTCAAGTTCTGGCGCCTGAAGGAGATTTCACCCGCCGCCCGGCGCGCGCGAGACCGGACCGCCTGGTGCGGAGCCGCCCAGTGCGGTCGCGCGTGGAGCCGTCCCGTGCCGTCGGGCGCGGTGTCGTCCTGTGCCGTCGCGGTGGGCGGCTGCGCCAGTCGCGTTGTTGGCGGGCTCGGTGCGCTGGTGGAAGGCCACGTTTATGCAATGGGCGCCGGGTCCGATCAGCTGGGCGCGCTGCCGGGTCTCGGCCGCGGCCACGAGAGCGGCCAGCGTTCTCACCTTTGCGTCGGTGTCCGCCGCGGCCTCGCGGCGGTTTTCGCGGTAGGCGGCCCAGGCCAGGTAGGCGCCCGGCTCGGTGGGGGCCAGGGCGAGGAGCGTGGCGCCCAGCCGCGCCACCTGGAAGTGCTTGGACAGCCTGGGCAGGAGGCCCTTGAGCTCGTTTCGCGGGCACTGGCCGCGGTCTCACGCCGGTGCCAGCCAGCTTCGTCGAGCCGGTCCTGTGCTGGCCGCAGCACGCATGCGATGGTGCTGCACCGTTACGTCCCCGCCCTCCACGGCCGCCAGGAGCTCCGGGCAAGCCCGGCGAGGGTCCTCTTCGGCGAGCCGGCCCACAGGTACATACGGCGACGGCGGGCGGCTCTGTGCCGCACCAGGCAGCGACTGAAGCGACCGAACCCCAGAGATCGAGTGTCAGAGACAAGCCAGGGGTTGTCCCTGAACTTCGGTCGCTTCGGTCGCTTGAGTCGCTTGGACTCGGAGTCCAAGCGACTGAAAGCACAGCGACCGGGGTGGTGGTCAGTAGCTGCAAGTCTCGTCGGTAAACATGCAGGTCAGGGGGTTAACGCTTGCTTCGCAGCGACTGAAGCGACTCAACCTTCGGGTATATGAGCCCGTTTTTGTGTGCGCGTGTGCGTTACATATAGGGAACTTCAGTCGCTTCAGTCGCTGATTTGGGTCATGCAGGGTATCTGACCTGCACTTTTATCAAGCCTTCCGGTTCAGCGACTGAACAGGCTTCGGTCGCTTCCGCTCTGCTGGGTCGCTTTCCGAGGGCCCTGATCGCGCCACGGACATGTGAACAGCGCCTGTTTGCATGTGCTCCACGACCTCGCGGCCGCCGTTCGCTAGGCTGTGTCCGTCGTTTAGTCGCTTCGGTCGCTGATGGGGGATGGAGATGCCTGCTGAGCTGCGCATTTCCAGCAGCGACTCAAGCCGGCTCGGCCCTGAGCCGTCAGTCGCTGGCGCCTTGGCGACCGCCCGCTGGTGTGCCCGCCGGGGCTGGCCAGTCCACCCCCTGGCCGCTGGCCGGAAGACTCCCGTCGCCAACTGCCCCGACTGCCGCAACCATCCCCACCCGCCCGCCGCATGCCCCTGCCTGCCCGCAGGCCGGTCCTGCCACGGCTTCCACGCGGCGACACTCGACCAGCGTCACATCACGCAATGGTGGGGTCAGCACCCCGAGTTCGGCGTGGGCATCGCCTGCGGCCCCGCCCGCCTGGTCGTCGTCGACATCGACGCCCACTCCACTCAGCCCCCCACGCGGGACCGGATCCTGCCAGGCATCCCGATCGGCGACCACGTCGACCTCACCGGCCTGGCCAACGGCTTCCACACCCTCGCGGTCCTGGCTGCCCTCCGCGGCCAGCGCAGCCCTGCAGAGGACGACACCACGCTCAGAGTCCGCACCCCGTCAGGCGGCCTCCACGTCTGGTACCGCGCCACGGACAACCGGCGCTGGCGCTGCTCCTCCGGCTCCAGCCAGGGAGCCGCTCTGGCCTGGCAGGTCGATGTCCGCGCCCACGGCGGCTACATCATCGCCCCCGGCACCACCACACGCGACGGCACCTACACTCCCGTCGACGACGTCCGAGAACCCGCCGCACTGCCCACCTGGCTCGCCCAGGAACTCGAGCGCACCGGCCACCTGCCCGCCCCAGCCATTCCCGCCCCCCGTCCCGTCCCGCCCCGCGCCCAGCAGGCCGTCCTCGCAGCCGGCGGCGGCCGCGACCGCACCGGCAGCATGCTCGCCTCGATCCTGGCGCCCGTCGAAGCCTGCGGACAGGTCACCGAAGGAGCAGGGTTCTCCGACACCCTCAACCGCGCCGCCTACACCCTCGGAGGCCTCGTAGCAGCAGGCCGGCTCACCGAAGAGGAAGCCGAACTCGCCCTCACCCAAGCCGCAGCAGCCGCCCGCCCCGGCCAGGACCGCCGCGCCGCCCAGATCATCCGCAGCGGCCTGACAGCCGGCCGCCAACACCCCCTCCACACGCGAAGGGGCCCCCGATGACCTCCCACGGCAACGACACCGAAGCCCTCTTCGAGTTCGACCCCGAAGCCGTCGCCGCCCAAATCCGCGAACAGCCACACCCCACCCCGGCACTCGCCGTAGCCCTCCCCGCCCAGACACCCGCCCCCCGCGCGGCCGCCGGCGGAGAAGCCACCCCGGCAGGCCTCCTGCCCGACACCCTCACCGACCGCGGCAACGCAAAACTCTTCGTCAAGCTCTACTCCAACGACTACCGGCACGTCCCCGGCATGGGCTGGTACCGCTGGGACACCACCCGCTGGCAGATCGACGAAGACGACACCGTCCTGTGGGCCGCCGGCGACCTCGCCGAAGCCATCGCCACCCACGACACCCGAGGCCTGTTCACCACACAAGCCCTCCAATCACACCGCCGCCGCGCCCTGTCCACCACCGGCATCAACGCCATGCTCACCCAGGCCAAATCCGCCCCCGGCATGGTCCTCAACGCCGCACTCCTGGACGCCGACCCATACGCCCTGTGCACCCCCGACGGAATCGTCGACCTGCGCACCGGCCTCCTCAAAACACCGGACCCGAACAAGGACTTCCACTCCCGCTCCACCACCGTCGGCCCCCAGCCCGTACCCACCCCCCGCTGGGAACGCTTCCTCACCGACACCTTCGGAGCAGACACCGAAGACCAGAAGATGATCGGCTACCTCCAGCTGCTCCTCGGCTACTCCGTCACCGGAGACGTCGGCGGCCAGGTCCTGCCCTTCCTCTTCGGCTCCGGCAAGAACGGCAAGTCCGTCCTCCTCGACGTCCTCATGAAACTCCTCGGCGACTACGCTGATGCCGCCCCGCCCGGCTTCCTCATGGCCCGCCCCTACGAAGGCCACCCCACCGACCTCGCAGAACTCCACGGACGACGCGTCATCGTGTGCTCCGAGGTCAAGCCCGGCGACAAGTTCGACGAAGGCCGCGTCAAGCTCCTCACCGGCGGCGACCGCATCAAAGCCCGCCGCATGCGCCAGGACTTCTTCGGCTTCAACCCCACCCACAAGCTCTGGCTGCTCGGCAACCACCGCCCCGAAGTCGGCACCGGCGGCTTCGCCTTCTGGCGCCGTATGCGTCTCATCCCCTTCGAACGCGTCGTCCCCGACCACCGCAAGATCGACAATCTCGCCGATATCCTCGTCACCGAGGAAGGCCCCGGTATCCTCGCCTGGCTCGTCGACGGCGCACGCCGCTACCTCGCCGGCGCCAAAGACCTCACCGGCCCCGAACGCGTCCGCATCGCCACCAGCGCCTACGCGGAAACCGAAGACCACACTGGCCGCTTCTACGAGGAATACTGCACCATCGCCCCCGAACTACGGGCAGAGCAGACGGCGCTCTACTCCGTCTACAAGACCTGGTGCCAGAATGAGGGGGCACCCGCCATGTCCTCGCGTGCATTCGCATCCCGCACACGGGAACTCGTAGGACTGGCGTCGCCCAAGGAAATGATCCTGTCGAACCAGCGCAAGCACTACCCCGGCATCGGACTGCTCACCGACCAGGAGAGAGATCACGCATGAGCTCCCTGATCACAGAGGACGAGATCAGCCACGAAGCCGAACTGGTGTGGCTGGAAGACCTCGACGACCTCGACTACGTCCGCCAGAGCATCGACCGCCTGCCCACCCGCAAAGGCCGGCCGGCCTACCACCGCGACGGCCGCATGGTCGGCTACGCGATCCTGGGCCCCACAGCCAAACCCTCCCGCGCCTCCGGCACGTTCCGCCGCCGCGTCTTCTGGCTCCTGCCCCACGACCGCGACACCGAGCCTGACGGGCTCTACGCGAAAAGTGCACCCGCAGAAGCCGTCGACCCTTGCTCCCTCGAAGCACGCGTCAAGGGCTACAAGACTGAACGCTCCGAAGGCGGCCCGCCCTCCACGGCCATGCAGGAACTCGGGATAACGCTTCCCCTGTGACAAGCGAGCCGAGTGTGACGGCTCTGCTGGAGTATGCGGGACCGGCCCCGATCACGAGGCCGGTCCCTGTCGGTGATCGAGAGTGGGGGTGCGAGGCGCAGGATGCTGCTGCCGGGGAACTGCACGATGTTCAGGTGGAGGCCGAGGCGGAGGCAAGCGTCGGTGACGGCAGAGCCGTAGCCCGCCGCTGGCTCCTTGGCCATGCGGTCGGTTGCACCGCCGGCGCCGCGGTCGAGCCGCGCTGTACCGGCGAGATGGCCCTGCATCTCGGCATCGCCCGCGCCCAGGACCTGAAGCACAACCTGCTCCGGCTTGTGGCCGACACGGTGGCTGGCCTTCCCGAAGCCCGAGGGGACGGCGACTGGACGCCTGCTCCGGCGTCCGCTTTCGCGTTCCCAGACATGAATTGCTGGCTAGGGCGAGCGCCGGCGGCCCCAGCCGGGCGACTCCAACTTGCCCCGATTCGTGGACATTTCGCGAAGAGCAGGCGTCTTGGGGTGGCCCCGGAGGGCGGCTTGATCTGGGACCAGTGGCCTGATGCAAGGTGCCGAAAGTGCAGACGGCCGCGAGGGGAGGTCGGGCATGATGACCTTTATGTCGACGGACACCGAAGGCTTGTATGAGGACGACACCGTGTCCTGTCCGGTCGCCGATGAGGCGACCGGTGAGGTGCGGGTGCTGTCCGAGCGGTGTTCGACGTGCATCTTCCGGCCGGGCAACCCGTTCAGGTCCACGATGCCGACGACGATCCGCGACATGATCGCTGAAGCTGTGGCAGTCGAAGGGCACGTGACCTGTCACGCGACTCTGCCCGGCTCCAGGCCCGCAGGCGTTGAGCCGGCGATCTGCCGTGGGTTTGCGGATACGTATGGTCACCGGTCGCTGGCCTTGCGGTTCGGAGACGCCCTGGGGATGATCCGGGAGATTCCTCCGCCCGCGTAGGGGCGGTCGGTTACTTCGTCCCGGCGTTCTTGGCCTTGGTGCGGGCCAGGCGGTATGACTCGGTGCCGGTCTCGATGAGGGCGGCGTTGAAAGTGAGCCGGTCCACGATCGCCGCGCAGAGGCGGGGATCGCTGAACGTCTTGCTCCAGCCTGTGAACGCCTCGTTGGAAGCGATCGCGATGCTGTTCTCCTCCTCACGTTCCGTGAGAACTTGGAAGAGCATCTCCGCCCCGCGGCGGTCCAGTTCGAGGTAACCGAGCTCGTCGATTTCGAGGAGGTCGACGCGCCCGTAGCGGGCGATGGTCTTGCCGAGCTGCTTGTCATCGGCGGCTTCGACCAGCTCGTTCACCAGAGCCGCGGCGGTGGTGTAGCGGACGCGGTAGCCGGCCATGGCGGCCGCCATGCCCAGTCCGATCAGCAGGTGGGACTTGCCGGTGCCGGAGTCCCCGATCAGACACAGCGGGTAGCCCTTGGTGATCCACTCGCAGGTGGCGAGGCTGTGGATGACAGCCGGGTCGACGTTGGGGTTGGCACGGTAGTCGAAGTCGCGCAGGGACTTCTCCCGGGGAAAGTGGGCAGCCCGGATGCGGCGTTCGGCCCGGCGTCGGTCACGGTCCTCGCACTCGGCCAGCAGCAGTTCGGCGAGGAACCCGGCGTAGGAGAGCCCTTCACGTTCGGCGCGGGCGATGGTGTCGGTGGCCTGGGCCCGCATGGTGGGCAGCCGCAGCATGCGGCAGGCGGTGTCGATCGCGGCGTCCGATGCCTGTGCGGTGAGCGCGTGATGGGCAGTGGTCATGGCGACTCCTTGCGGTGAAGGTGCAACAACTCGTCCCACTGCTCCAGGCGGGGCAGTGGCCGGACATCATCGGGCAGGGGCTTGGCCATGCGGCGCGCGGTGAGATGGCTGACCTGCGGCAGCTCCGGGGACTGCGGCCGGTCCGGCACCGGCGTCGCGGTGACGGTCGGAGCCCGGCCGGCAACCTGGGTGGCCTTGCGGGCCTCCAGCGCGACGACGTCCTCGCTGCAGATACCCAGCTCGACGGCGGCTCGAGGCCCGGCGATCACGTCTGCATGTTGCTGATGGCGGTGCAGCAGCAACACCCTTACCAGGGCTGTCGTTCCGTCGTCCTCGCCCAGCTGCTGCTTGGCCATAACCCAGAACGCCTCGTGCGCGGCGGTGAAGGTGCCCTCGGCGCGGGCCTGGTGCAGGGCCTCGGAGCGATCGAGCGCGCCGGGCTTGCGCAGCAGCACCTCCAGGTAGTGGTCCAGGAGCAGGTGTTCCAGACCGCGGCCGGCGAGCCGCGGATGCCGGGCGATCTCGCGGCGGTTGTCGAACACGACAAGGGTGTCGCCGGTCAGATGGACAGTGACCTTGCGGTCAATGAAGCGGACCGGGACGGAGGACGAGCACATCTTGACCGTGATCCGGCTGTAGCGGTCGACCCGGGGCTCAAAGGTCATCGCCGTCTCGAACGGCTCGGCCGGCAGAGGCAGCAGATGCGGCGCCTCCCGCGCGAAGTCCTGGCCGATCGTCCGGATCCGCGATCCGATACGGCGGCCCGTCTCGCGATCCTCGAACTCGGCGATCCGGCAGTTGGGTTCCTCCAGCGTCTCCACCCGTGGAACCGGGGTGAGGTAGTTACGGCGGAAGTAACCGACCTGGCCCTCCACCCCGCCCTTCTCATGGGCCCCGCGAAGTCCCGGCTCGCAGTAGAACGCGGTGAATCCGTAGAACTCCCGCATCGCGGTCCACCTCGGGTTCTCCTCCCGCAGCCGGCTGCGGAAGACGACCTTGCGGACGGCCGGGGTGAGGTTGTCGTAGCGCACCTGGCCCGCCGGCACCCAACCCAGCACCTGCAGGGCGTGGACGTGCCCCTCGAAGAACGCCTGCTGCCCGCACGATCGGGAAATGCGGTGTACCGACCGGCCCGAGTAGGCCAGGCGGAACGCGAACAGGAAGCCACCCGCTCCCCGGCCAGATCGACCCAGGCCTCTCCGAAGTCGACCTCGGCGTCCGCTCCGGGCACGTTGTGCCGGGTCAGAAAACCCTCGACCGCCGCCCCTTGCTCCGCGGCGACCGCCCGGCGGCGGCGGTGACGAAGTCGCGCACCGTGGTGTACGGGAGTGCGACCCCGAACTCCTCCTCCAGGCGCGTGCCGATCCGCTTGGCGGTATGCCGCTGTTTGCGCGGCGCGTCAAGATCCGCCCGAAGCCACTCGTCGACCGTCTTCTTGTACGGCTCCATCCGCGGTGAAATCCGCACCGGGCGCCTGCGCGGCTTCGCCACCGGCGAAGCCAGCGCCTCACGCACCAGCCGCCGGTGAACGCCGTACTTCCGGGACAACGCCCGGATCGACAGCTTCAACTGCCAGCTGTCCCGACGGATCCGGTCAAACAGTTCCTGCTTGGACAAGGCCATCCACAGCACCCACCCTCGGCGGACCACAACCACCGTTCCACCGCAAGGCCCAAGGTGGGGCCACTTCGCCTGGCCACCACCCCTCAGTACCCCCGAACGCCCCCGCCTACGGGGCCAGTTGGAGTCGCCCGGCTGGGGCCGCCGACGCCCGCCCTAGCCATGAATTGCCTCATCACCGGGCTCGATGAGGTAGTAGATGCCACTACGACTCCAACCCAACCGCGATAGAACTGCGGATGCGCCGGATCCTGCCGGTCATCTTCCGCAAGAGCGCTCCCGACATCAAGGGCCTGGGGGCGAGCTCCGCTAAGGGGAGGAGCAGACCTCCGCCCCGGCTCCGCCTGTTCAAACGCCGCGCTGTCCGCTGGGAACGCCGCACTGAACTCCACAGGGGAGCGCCGGGCGCATCGGTTCAGGCAGAGCTGGTTGGGTCGCTGTCGGGGTGAATGGCGAAGACTTGATCAAGGCCGACGATGCGCAGCACTCGCAGGGTGTGGGCGGGAACCGCAGCGAGTGCAACATCGGCTCGTAGGGCCTGTGTGTGGTTGCGGGCAGCGATCAAGACAGTGATGCCGCTGGAGTCGCAGAACTCCATGCCGGCCAGGTCCAGAACGAGAAGCTTGCCCGGCTGCAGCCTGAGTTCGGTGACCTGTTCGCGCAGTTGGGAAGCGGTGGTGTGGTCGAGTTCGCCGATGATCTCCAGAATTGGCCCGGTTGCGGAGTCTCGGCGCGTCACTTTCAGGAGGCTCATACGTTGTTTCTGGTCTCGAGGCCCGAGGCGGGGACGCCGATAGCGAGTAGAGCAGTGTCGTCGTCGACGCCGTCGCCGAAGCTGTCAAGCAGACCGGTCAAGGCCTGGATGAGGGCTTGCGGTGGGCTGCCCGCGTGGCGGGCCGCGAAGGCAAGCAGGGCGTCGTCACCGTACAGGCTGGTGCGGTCTTCGCCGGTGCGTGCCTCGGTGAGGCCGTCGGTGTAGAGCAACAGCGTATCGCCAGAGCCGAGGGATGTGGTGGCGGTGACAAAGGGGGCGTCGGGCAGGACACCGATGAGGAGGCCGCCTGGTGTGGGCAAATAGTCGGCCTTACCGTCGTTCCGCAGGACTAGCGCAGGCGGGTGGCCGCCCGCAGCGAGGTGGACCATTACCCGCCCCGTCGCGGTGTCCGCTTCGAGCGTGCCGAAGATGGCGGTGCAGTAGCGCGGATCGCCGCTGTCGGAGTAGCGCTCGTGGAGCACTTTGTTGAGGGTGGTGAGGCAGGTGACGGGGTCGGGATTGTGCAGGGCGGCGGCGCGCAGGGTGTAGCGGGTCAGTGAGGTGAGTGCGGCGGCCTGGGGACCCTTGCCGCACACGTCTCCGAGGAAGAACCCGAAACGTCCGCGGTCAATGGGGAAAATGTCGTAGAAGTCTCCTCCTAGCCGCTCGGGGGAGGCAGTGTGGTAGTGAGCTGCGGTCTGCACGCCTGGGACGGCAGGCAGCGTGTCGGGCAGCAGCGACCGTTGGAGCACGGCGAAGGCGTCCTGTAGTCGCGCGCGGTCGGCTTCGGCTTGCTTGCGTGCTTCTTCGGCTGCCTGCCGGCCACGCAGGAGCACCTCTTCGTATGCGCGGCGGTCCCGGGCGTCAAAGATGGTGGTGCGGACCAGTAGGGGTTCACCTGTGGAGCCGTGTTTGACCACCGACGAGACGAGCACGGGAATCCGACCGCCGCCGACTTGCTTGATCTCCAGGGCGATTCCGCTGATGTCGCCTTGCATCCGCAGCAGCGGCGCGAAGTGGGTCTCGTGGTAGAGCTTGCCGCCCACGGTCAGTAGGTCGGTGAACCGCATCCGGCCTACGACCGTCTCGCGGTCAAGGCCGAGCCAGTCCAACAGTGTGAGGTTGATCTTGGCGATAGTGCCGTCCATCAGTGTGGACAGATATCCGCATGGAGCAGACTCGTAGAGATCCTCAGGGTCATCCTCCAGCAGTGCGGCGAACGCCGCAGCAGAGGTCTCCCCATTGCTGGCATCGTGGGGGTCGGGCTGCTGCCCGGTTCGGCACATCACCCCAGCACCGCCAGGAACTCCTTGATGGCCTCGTTCGTGGCCTCGGGTGCCGATAGGTGGGGGCAATGGCCGGTGGCATCGAGAGTGACCAATGTCGAGCCGTGAACTGCTTCATGGACGAAAGTACCGACCTCACGCGGCGCGATGACGTCGTGGGCGCATTCCAGCACCAGCGTCGGAACTGCCACATGCTTCAAGTCGTCCCTGGAGTCGGAGAGAAAGGTGGCGCGAGCGAAGACGCGTGCCATGTCCGGATCGGTGGCGCAGAAGCTGTTTTTCAGCTCGTCACCGAGCTCGGGCCGATCAGCGTTGCCCATAATGACCGGGGCCATAGCCGCCGACCAACCGAGATAGTTCGACTCCAGAGAGGCCAGCAGCTCGTCGATATCCTCGGTGCTGAACCCGCCTCGATAGTTGTTGTCGTCGATGTAGCGGGGAGAGGGCGCGACCATCACCAGAGCGCCGATCGACTGCGGTGCCATGCTGGCGGCCAGCACGCCGATCATCGCGCTCACCGAATGCCCCACTAGCACCGCATCACGTAGGCCAAGCGCCTCGCAGATCTCCACCACATCGCGCGCGTAGCCGGCGAGAGAGCCGTACCGTCCCTCCGAAAACGCGGACGGCTCCGAGCGGCCCGACCCTACGTAGTCGAACAGAACGACCTGGTACTTCTCGGCCAGTGCAGGCACCGTCATCCGCCACATGTTCTGATCGCAGCCGAAGCCATGGGCGAGCACCACCGTCGGGCCGTGCGGGTTGCCCGTAACAGTGACGTTGTTCCTGCGGACGATATCCATCCGGCCAGTCTCTCAAGCTCTGTCCGTTGCTCTTGAGCGCCACGGAATCAACTCAGGCTTCACTCGTCACCTCCACAACGTTCGCACGTGACGCAGGCCAACCGCTCGGGGGCCACAGGGGGTGGGTGATGCCTGCCCCCGTCGGGGCCAGCGTCCGGATACCTGCAGTGCCGGCGGGACCTATATCAGGCGACGTGGGCTATGCGGGTGGGCATCTGCCGGTGACGCGCCGGTAGGCAATGTGTCCGCCCAAGGCGCCACTGACCGCGACGGCAGCCAGACCGCCCAGCGACCAGAGCTTGCCCTTGCCGGGCCGCCCCCGGAGCCGTGTTGCCAGGGACGCAGAGAAGAAGACCACCGCGACGGTGTTTGTGACGGCGTGGGCCAGTCCCACACGAGCCTGCTCGGGAGGGAGCTCGGCCCAATCTACCCAGCCGGCCAAGGCAGCCGGAGTGATTCCCGCTAGGCCGACGGCCGTGAGGAGGGTTGGCGCACTGCGGCCAGTAGGTACGGCGTCCAGCACGGCGGCCGACAACCAGCAACCGATCGGTACCTGTACCAGAACGGGATGCACGGGATGTCCCAGCGGCCTGCCTCGCAGCAGATCGCGTCTCTTGCCGAGTGGCAGGTCGCGGACCGCACGCTGCAGAGCGCGGATCGCTGGATCCGCGACCGCAGCTCTCTCAAGACAAGCGACGGACGAGAGCCAGAGGGACGACCCGTTCTTCGAGCTGGAGTGGCGATCCAGCTTTCCGGGGGCGGTGAAAAGGTGTGTGTTCATGAGTTCCGCGTACCCGTCCTCATGCTCCCGTCCCATCCTGGGATCACCTTGTTCGGACATTCCTTCGGGGGTGTTTCCCGACCCCCGGTGTGCGGGCCTGCCAGGACATGGCATGGCCCTGCTCCGAGCTTACGGCTGTCATCCCGCGCAGAGCCCCTGAGGCCTCGACGGTGCGGTTCACGATCGCCGAACGGGAGAGAACCGTGGACGGAAGTGCAGGGTCGTGTTTGCGGACGGCGACGGCATATCGTGACGTCCCACTCCGCTTCAACCAGAGGGCCGACCTCCGAGCCGCCAGGTTCTGCGCCTCCGAAATGCCTCTCAAGAGATTGCGTGGACCGCGTCCAGCGGCTACCCGCCGCGGACTATCCGGCAGGACGGGCGAAGCGTGACGCCAGCGTCCCCCGCCCACGACGCGCGGGTTGCGTGAGAGTACGACGGCGTGCAGGGGACAACCGCCCTACATAGCTATGTCCGCGGCTGAGCGCTGCTCACTGCCGCTGATAGGCACCGTGGCTGGAGATGTAGTACGCAAGCATGCCGCCGAGGGGGCGGCGAAGAAGGGATTCCTGTGAGCCTGAACGTCATAATGATCGAGTGCCCATTCTGCCATGTGCCGCTGCCCGCTCGCATCACCACGGTGGCGGACGTCGACCTGGTTCGGGATGACCTGCCGAACGAAGTGCCATTGACGCAGGCTCTAGATCTACGGCCCGCAAAGACACATGCCCAGACGTGCAGGAGCAGGAAGACTCGATAGCGAAGATCGAATTCTGGATCCTCAGCAATACTTCTCAACTCACTCCTGCAGTCTTGCCCACGTCGCAGGCGTGGGTGCGGTCTTCGCCAAGCCTGGTACTTGGGTGGCGAAGGGGAGCGGCTCGTCTTCACTTGATCGTGCGCGTCTCGTGTTGCCGTCGATCGTCCGGCTGGGCGCGCCTGGCGGGAGACCGAGGATTTGGAGACGCTGACGTTTGCGACCGTCTGCTACCAGGTCGGTTGGGCGGTCGCCCGCTGTCGCAGGTGAGTTTGCGCGCCGGTGGTCCCCTACGAGGCCTGGGTGTTCCTCAATGAGGTCGGCGGGGTGCTCTGCACGACGATCGGACCTCTTGGAGCGTCACACTGACGCGGTATTCCACGCGGCGCGACCTCGTGGTCGGTGTCACGATGCTGATGGGTGCCCCGCCACGCACTGCACAGCGTCGGAGCACCCTCATGCCGTGCGCGGCATCCGTTCCCCTCGTCCGGACCGCGCACGGCATCCCTGCCCGCTGGCCCCGCCCCTTTCCCCGGACCGTGGCGAGCGCCGCGGCCGTGCCCGCGATGAGCTCCCCCCGCCGGGGGCGCGGGTTCAACAGGCGCGTCCTCAAGTGGGATGCTGCCACGTCTCTGAGTTGCTCTGCCAGACCTCTGGGGATAGTCGCGGAGCTGGTGCTGGCTTTTGCTGTAGTGCTGCTCCTGGCGCCGGGGAGGCGTCAATGTCGCCGGTCGCAGACCCAGCCCGACGCCATACTCGTGCCCACTCACGCACACCAGGTATCACCTACGCGCCCGCAGAGCGGGTTGGTCCGACACCGGCCGCATGCCGAAGCAGCGAATCTGGCGGCGAACGAACCACCTGGCCGGTGTGCCCGAGGTGTGTCTAACCGCAGGTCTCGGCGGGCTCCGGGCGCCGGGCGCCGGCCGACCAGCTGTGCATGCACCGTCCCTTTAGCCGGCCCGGAAAGGGGTACGCGGTCAAACGCGGCCTACTGTTCACCAGCTACCGGAGTGACCACATGGTTGATGTCTCTCGTTCTTTCCCAGTCGCCCACCCCCTCCACGATGTGGTGAGCTACCTTGCGGATTTTGCCCATGCCGTCGACTGGGACCCCGGCACACAAGAATGCAGCCGTGTTGATGACGGTCCGATTACTGCAGGTGCTCGCTGGCGCAACGTGTCGCAGTTTCTGGGCCGCCGCACCGAACTCACCTATCGGCTCACCCGCAAAGAATTGAGCCGGCTTACCTTCGTCGGCACCAACAAAACTGCCACGTCTACCGACGACCTGACCTTCAGCCCGCATGACGGCGGCACACTTATCACTTACCACGCTGCCGTGCGCTTCCACGGTCTCGCCCGTCTAGGTGATCCCTTCCTGCGTCGCGAGTTCGAACGCCTCGGTGACGAGATCGCGCGAACAATGCCCGACGCGCTTGACGCCGCGCTTCACGTCTGAGACCAAGCTTTGCGGGGCGCGTCACCGCTGCTGAATGACGGGTCGTCAAGGCTCGTCCGAGGGTCTTATGCCCGCCGCCGTCGGGGATGTTGCCGAGTCTTCGCGCTGGACGCGGTCGGCGGCCTGGTCGGGCTGTAGGCCAGCCTCGCGGCGTACGGGATCCTGCGTCTCTGACGGATGCGCAGTGGGAGCGGTTGGAAGCGGAGTTGCCGCCGATACCGAAGATGGGTCGACCTCCGAGGGATCGGCGGCAGGTGTTCG
The DNA here is from genome assembly GCF_040608315.1 of Streptomyces sp. NPDC005195. NCBI lineage: Bacteria > Bacillati > Actinomycetota > Actinomycetes > Kitasatosporales > Streptomycetaceae > Streptomyces > Streptomyces sp. NPDC005195. Next base: position 9,001 of record NZ_JBEXHZ010000048.1, on the reverse strand, counting down.
ACGGGATCTGGTGGCGGGCCCGGACCGGCTCGCCTTGGAGGGATCTGCCCGAGCGATACGGCCCCTGGGAGACCGCGTATGCGGTGTTCCGACGGTGGCAGATCGACAACATGGGCCCGCGTCCTGAAGAAGTTGCAGGTCAAGGCAGATGCGGATGGGATCATCGAGTGGGAGGTCTCGGTCGACTCCACCGTCTGCCGGGCTCACCAGCACGCCGCCGGGGCCCGCAAAAGGGGGCTGGCGATCCGGGCCGGACGCGTCCGAACGGCCTCGCGGCCGAGCCGGACGACCACGGTCTGGGACGCTCGCGCGGCGGACTGACCACCAAGATTCACCTCGCCGTCGACGCCTCCTTCCACGTCCTTGCTGCCGTCATCACCGCCGGTCAACGAGGCGACGCACCCGCCTTCGAGCAGGTGATGGACCGAATTCATGTCCCCCGGATCGGCGGTGGACGCCCCCGCACCCGGCCCGGACATGTGCTTGCCGACCGGGCGTACTCCTCCCGTCAGATTCGCTCCTACCTGCGCAAACGCGGGATCGCGCACACCATCCCGGAGAAGCGAGACCAGGCCGGACACCGACTCCGCCGCGGTTCCGCCGGAGGCCGTCCGCCCGGCTTCGACCGCGAAATGTACAAGCGCAGGCACAAAGTCGAGTGCCGGATCGGCCTTCTGAAGCAGGCGAGAGGCGTTGCGACCAGGTACGACAAGCTCGCCGTCCGCTACGAGTCGACCGTCCAGCTCACCCTCATACGGCAGGCGCTGTGACCACATCTCAAACACGTCCCAGAACCACAGCCGCCGAAGCGCCGCCGTCAGCAACAGACGCGTGGCACATCGAAAGGACTTGGTGCTTGCACCTCCCCCGTCATGACGGGGGAGGTGCAAGCACGAGTGCCAAGGCCCCCGGGCCAGCCCCCGAAATTGGCTCGCATGCTTCTGCTCAACCCGGGTGCTCACGCCTGCGGCCGGCCCACGCGAGAGGTCGGCGCACGAAGGCCAGATCAACAGGAGGGGCCCCGACATGGCAGTGACCACGACGGCAGAATCGCAGACCACGGTCCTGCCGGAGGTAGCAGACCCTTCACAGCTCGCACCCCGAAACGCCCGGCAATTGTCTCGGCTGTTCTTCGACCAACTCGCGGTCCTGGAAGAGGGCACACGCGAGTATCAGTACGCGCGCAACACGCTCATCGAGATGAACGTCTCCCTCGTCCGGTACGCGGCCGGGCGCTTCCGCAGCCGCGGCCAGGACGAGATGGAGGACATCGTCCAGGTCGGCACGATCGGGCTCATCAAAGCGATCGACCGGTTCGAGCCCACCCGCGAGGTCGAGTTCACTTCCTTCGCCGTCCCGTACATCGTCGGAGAGATCAAGCGCTTCTTCCGTGACACCAGCTGGGCCGTCCACGTCCCCCGCCGTCTGCAGGAAGCCCGTATCCAGCTCGCCAAAGCCACCGAGGAACTTCGCAGCCGGCTGGGCCGCACCCCCACCGTCAAAGAACTCTCCCAGCTGATGTGCCTCAGCGAGGAAGAGGTCGATGAGGCCCGCCTCGCCTCCAACGGCTACAGCTCCTCCTCCCTCGATGCCGCCCTCAACGGCAGCGAGGACGGCGAAGCCGCGCTGGCCGATTTTATCGGCACCGACGACCACGGGCTCGAACTCGTCGAGGACTTCAACGCCCTCGCTCCCCTCATTGCCGCACTCGACGAGCGCGAACGCCGCATCATCCACCTGCGCTTCGTCGAGGAACGCACCCAGGCCCAGATCGGCGAGGAACTCGGCATCTCAGATGCACGTCTCTCGACTCCTCAACCGCACCCTCACCCAACTCCGCATCGGCATGCTCACCACCAGCTGAGAGACTCTTCAGCAACACCGACATAGGCACATCGCGGGACGCGCAAATGCGCGTCCCGCCCGCATGTCGCTCTGCGCGCGGTGGCGCCCCGGGCCCCGTGACGATCGATGCCACCGAACCTAACGTAAGCAGCCACAGTTGCATCGGGAGAGCGGCGCAGGGTAGTCGCATAAGCAGTCGAACGGGCCTACCGGAAGAAGCTGAAACAGTATGCTGACCCACTTGCTTGAGCGAGGCGTTCTCGTTCTGACGCTGAACGACAACCCACCCTCCAGCTCCCGGGAGACCCTTCCGTACTACATCAGCGACCTCATCCACGCTCATAGTCCTGCACCCGCCGTAATCGTTCTCGGTGGCGCCGCGACCGAAGCGGTGATTACCGCAGTCCTACATGCCCACCGCATGTGCAGTCAGCTCAACGTTCTCTTGTCAGTCGCCACCCCCAGTGCTCCCGCCCGTAGGACCTTCGCGGCCAAGACCGCTCGGGTCGGCTCGCGGCTCGTCATCCACGCTCGCTCCGATATAGCCGTAGATGAGGCGCTCGCCGCTGTCGCGTAACTCAACTTGAGATCCTCCGTCGGCAGGCCGGGCATGGTGGTGATGTGGACGGCCTGTTGCTGCCGGCCTTTCCCGGCCGCAGCAGGGCTGCGACCGGTGCCCTGGATCCGGCCGCCCCGTGGTCGACGAAGGCCACCAGTGGGTGGTGCTCGAAGGTCTTCTTCCACGTTGCGATGGCGTCCTGTTTCTCGGAGTGCGCCAGGACCAGCACTCCGTCGCGTTGGGGGCATCGGCGTCGGCCAACGGCCACCCATGCTCGCGGACTTCGGCCCTGGCACGGCCGATGGCGGCCAGCGCGCTGTGACCGGCCGCGGCCAGGGTCTCGACCTGCCGCGAGACGGTCGGATGGACAGCATCCGGCACGAACACCGCTGGTTCAGAACGCAGCACGCTGATGGTCCGACAGGCAGTCCCCGCCCAGCGCCACCGCCAGAGCCAGGTCCAGCAAGACCTTGCCCGGATCGTGCACCGCCCGCGGCTTGCGCCACGAACGCCAATGCCGCCGATATCGCCGCATCCGGGCCCGTCTCGCGGACCATTCGACCAGCAGCACCCATTCGGTGTGCGGGACCACCCCGCACCGAACCGGGGGTGCAGGCAACGTAGCCGGAGGTCAGGACATCGGCAGGGGTGTTCGCAGGGCGGAGCGGTTCTGATCCCACGCGGTCCCGATGTGGGCGGCGAGCCGGTCCTCCAGCAGAAGGGTCGCCGCGCAGCCGAAAGCGATGGCCGCCTCCAGTGCCGGTTCGTCGGCCAGGAGACCTTCGATGACCTCGTGCCGCACGACCTGTTCGTGAACAGCGTCGGCCTCGACATGCTCGGCGTAGAAGTGCTCGGCGGCCGGGCCCGCCCCGCACCTGCGCATGGCCCTGGCGAGCCGTCGGGAGCCGGGGGAGGAGGTGACCTCGACGCAGGCGAAGTGGCCGACGAGAGCGCCGCGCAGCGCCCGGTGGAGGCCGAAGAGCGACATCAGGTTGACGGCGGCGAGGAGAGGTGCGGGTGCCTGGTCGAGGTAGCGGCCGTAGGCGGGATCGAGGCCGAGGTCGTTCATGAGGTCGGCGTAGAGGTGGGCGTGGATGCGGTCGGCGCGGCCGGCGCCGAACTCGTCGTACTCGATGGCGACCATGGCGGCCTTGGCCCGGCCGGTCAGGCGGGGGATGACCCAGGCGTGCGGATCGGCTTCCTTGAGGTGGTAGAGCGAACGCAGTGCGGCGTACTCACGCAACTGCCAGAGCTCGCCGGTCGTTTCGAGGCGGTGGCTGAGACTACCGGTGAGGTCTACGGGTTCGACGAGCAGGGGGGCGAAGGCCTCCGTTACGGTCCGAGGCGCGTCGGGAAGAGCGGTCCGCAAGGCGTCCAGGAAACGGTCCTCCAGGCTGCGGCGCAGGCGCAGCAGGTCCGGATCCCATTCCCGGTCGTCGTCGACTCCGTCGATTCCCCGGTAGTGCAGTTCGTACAGCAGGTGCAGGGCGAGCTGGAGATCCTCGCCCCAGGGATCGACGTCGTCCATCGCGTCCGCTGGATACGCGGGGCACGCACCCGTGCGCAAGGACGTCACCACCGCCTCTGACAGCAGGCCTCGCCGCCCGACCAGCCGGGCGCCGCTGGCGGGGGAGGTGGTAGGACTCGATGTAGTCATGCGCGATTCCTGTCTTGCTCAGTTGCCCTTGCCGGCGAGGCGGTATGGGCATCAGAGACCTGATCGTCGGGCGTGGTGCCGGGTGAGGGCTTTCCGCGGGATCGGTGGCTGGTGTCGCACCAGGGGTAGGCACGGCTGCGGCGGCAGGTGCAGATCGCCACCATGAACCGTTCCGAGCGGGCGACCGTCCCGTCGTCCAGAACGATCTCCACCGGTCCCTCGACAAGGACCGGCCCCTGCGGGTCGACGCTCACCCGGCGGCAGGGCGGAGTGCCTGTACCGGGGGCGGAGTCAGAGGGCCTGGGCACGGATAACCACCAGCTCTTCGCGCTCTTCGCCCGGGCCGGCGAGTCCCTGGCTTTGGAGCCAGCTCCGTCTGGAGCGAAGAACCGGCCCCCACGGCACGTAGGTCCTGGCCGCCACCTGTGCAGGCAGGCCCGCTTGTGCCAGTCGTTTCAGAGTGTGCTCGGGGCCGCACATCGCGGAGTGCACCATGATCAGTACGCCGCCGGGGCGCAGCAGGTCCGGCGCCCTCGCGCAGATCCGGTCGACCACGAGCCGGCCGTCGGGTCCGGCATCCCAGGCGCGCGCCGGACCGGACGCCGGCAGCCGATGGTTCGGGGACGGGACGTAGGGGGGATTGGCCAGGACGACGTCGTAGCGCCGGCCTCGCGTGCGAGCCGTGAAATCTCCGTGGAAGATCTGCAGCGGTACACCGCGGTGCAGTGCATTGATGCGGGCCGATACCACTGCCCGCCACGACACGTCCACGGCGGTGACTCTCGCTCCCCTGCCCGCGGCGCTCAGAGCAAGGGCGCCCGTGCCGGTACCGATCTCCAGGACCTCCGCGGCAGGATGAAGATTCTCTTTCGACAGCGCGTCAGCGAGCAGGTGGGTGTCGGCCTGTGGCCGGTAGACACCAGGCAATGCCACCAGAGGCCTGGGAAGGGGCATATTTCGGGTCGCAGCCGTACTGGTCACTACAGCCTCCGGATTTCACGTGTCCGGCGTGCGAGATGTGTCGTGATCACGCGCGAATACAAGGTGGAGTTGGTGAGCCGGGTCTGGGAGAACACCAGCTCGGGGGAGAGCAGGCCCACTGTCGGCCGATCACGGTCGGCCCGCTGGCGAAGACAGCGCCCATAAAAACGGAACCTCGGACAACTCCGAGCTTTCGCAGAGCGCCGTGAGTGAGACGCACCCAAGCGTTTTGATCAAGGAACGGTCTGAATCGCGCCGGTGACCAGCGAGAACATCGTCAACGAGCTGTCGACCGTGAAGCGCAGGGGGCTGATCATGTCGACCGTGTACCCGTTTCCGTGCCTCCCTCACAGGACGTGGGGATCTGCAGCGGTGCTGGCCCTCGTGATCAATTATGGGTCCGGACGAAATGAGCTGCTCGCGTCCATTCGCAGACCTCGAGGGGATAGCGCGGACCTCGCCGTCGCGGCGGTCTCAGCCCACGCCGCCGGGTCGCCGGCGCGGCGTGTACGAGCTTCGTGCGAGGGGCACTCGCACCTGAGGACGGGTCCGCGACGCTTCCCATGGGGGCTGGCCCGGCTCAGGCTTCCCTGGTTCAGCAGATGTGCCAGGGAGGCCGCCTTCGATCAAGGAAGACCGCCACTCTCGCGAACGTGATTGGCCACCTCGCGAAGCTTGACGTTTCGTTCCTGCGAGTAGCGGCGCAGCACGTCGAACGCCTGCTGCTCGGAGAGACCGGAGTCACCGAGCATCTGTCATCGGTGATCCGTACACTGTCCGATCCCGCACAGGGGTCGTCTCTTGGGCCCGATCAGACCGAAGCCCTGCAAACGCTGCTGCGAGCGGCGGGTGACGCATACCGATTCGGGACTTCTTCGATGCAACCCACCAGCCGCAGCCCACGCGATGGCCAAGCGAACCGCGACTTTCGCCGTTCCCTGGCACGCGCTTCCGCGGGCCACCGTCGGCTGACCGCTGCGTGCGCAGACCGAAGGCGTGTACTTACGCTGGCGGCAGGAGGTCTCCTGACCGACACAAGGAGACTTCTCACAGCTCTGTTGAGTACCGCAATGCCCGCCGATGCCCATGCGCCACTGTCCGCTACACAGCTGAGCGAGCAGTACGCAGGTGGCTGAACCACAAGCCAGGGTCCTGCCATTGGGTGCGTCGAGAGCGGTTTTTTTACGAGGGGCGGGATTTTGATCATCCTTGCGAACCTCTTCTCAGATCTGGCAGTAGATCTCGATGAGGGGCAGCAGCTGGCGCGATGGGCGCAGCAGGCGCCGCGCGAGACGTGGCTCCTGCGCGCCGGCGACATCCTGGTGAGTCCAGTACCTGTCGGCAACAATTTCACGCAGTACGTGAGCCGGTTGACTGGGGTGACGCTGGACAGCGTCACGATCATTGAGGTGCCTCCGGCAGGGGCGGTTCCCCTCACGGAGGCGATCCGTAGGGCTGGACTCACGGAACGTCTGAGAGCTCTCGCCGGCTCGGCGGATGCCGCGCTGCTGCCCACAGCGCTGGACGCGTCTGCGGTCGGCTTCGCGCGGGACATGGGCTTCGCCGTGCTGCCGTATGCCACCGTTGAGGATGCTTCGGCAGCGGTAGGGGTGGCCATGCGGCTGAATACGAAGTCGGGATTCCGGCAGGTGGCCGACGAGTTGGGGATGCGCGTTCCGGAAGGCCGTGTATGCCGGCGCCGTGAGGTCACAGAAGTCGTACGAGACGCCCTGCAGCATCACGAGCGCGTGGTCGTCAAGCCCGACCGCTCTGCCGGCGGTCACGGAATGCGCTTCGTGTCGCGTGGAGACTTGATGGCAGGGGCCGTGCTGGAACTGGACGCGGTGGGCGGTCCTCGCGGCTCCTGGGTCGTGGAAGAGTGCGTGAACCTCGCTGCGTCGGTCAGCATCCAGCTGGAGAATCACGCATCGGGTACCCGCGTTTTGTTCAGCGGGATGATGCGGGCGCCACAGGGGTCCTTCAGCGGATACCTTTCGCCACTTCCACCGCATGCGTCCCATGCGGCTGAGGAGTTGGAGCGGTGGGGTCTCCAGCTGGGCGGCTACCTTGCCGAGCACGGCTATGCGGGACCGTTTGGCCTCGATGCGCTGGTCAGTGCGGCAGGTACCGTATATGCGGGTGAGAGCAACGTCCGCCGCACCGCCACCACTACCCCGCACACGATGGTCGCTCGCCTAACAGCACATTCGGCGCTCGCAACGCCGACCTGGTCCATGGCGATAGGGCGGACTCGGGACGCCCTCAGCTTCCAAGAAGCACTGGCTCGCATGCAGGCACACCGCCTCAACTTCGAGCCGGCGTCCGGTGAAGGCATCGTGCTGTATGGGGGACCTGCCCACGATGTCCGTGTCTGGCGTTACGTTGCTATTGGCGTAAATGCTGATGGTGTGCATGCGCAGGAGGCTGAATTGGCAGCTGCGCTGGGGTTCGTCGAAGCCTGATCGCGGACAACGCCGGCGGCCCATGCTCATGCTGCCGACGTAGCCGATCCGGGTGAGGGCGCCGCGGCACCGGCACGAGCGGCCGGGCAAAGGTTTCCTCTAGGCCGGCGTCCAACGTGTATCCCGACGGGCAAGCGGTGCGGCTGGCTGGCGCCCCGCGGAACGCTGGCCATCTCCGCAGGACGGCTCCGCTGAGCCAGACAGCGTGGGCTGGCGCGATAGACGCGCTGCGCCGGGCGACATCTCGCGCTCAGGGGCGCAGCAGAGTCTTGATCATGCCGTCCTTCTTCGCCTGGAAGGTGGCATTGGCCTGGGGTGTCTCCTCGAGCGGCAGGTGGTGGGTGGCGAATCCGTCCACGCCCAGAGTGTCCTCGTCCGTGGGAAGCGCCAGGATGTCCGGGACCCAGCGCCACACGTCTGCTTGCCCCATGCGGAACTGGAGCTGCTTGTCGAACATGCGCAGCAGCGGCATGGGATCCATGGCTCCGCCGTAGACGGCAGAAGACCGACGTTCGACGCCTCGCACCAAACGCTAACCGGCCGCGGGCGCTGGGGAGGCCCGTGAGGCCGGCCGTGGCAGCGCCGACCGCAGTGCACGCAGGGCAGCGAACGTACTGCCAGCCTGCATCAGCTCGGTGTCTGCCCAGCTCATGTACGCCACGCCGACCCCTACGCCTCGGTGTGCCACTTCGGCCCTCAGCACCTGCGCGAACGCCTCTGCGCCTGACTTCGACGCGCAGTAGGCACTCATCAGCGGAGCCGGCCCGAGCGCCGCGAGGGAGGAAATCTGGAGATAGTAGCCCCGGGTACGGAGCAGGTCGGGCAGGAAGGTGCGTGCCGTCACCGCGCTGCCCACCACGTTGATTTCCATGACCCGCCACCACAGGAAGGGATCAGAATCCAGGAACGGGCCAGCCGCGGCAATGCCCGCGTTGCCGATCACCAGCGAGGGAGAACCGAATCGGGCCCGGATGAGGTCGGCCGTCTCCTCCATCGCGGCGCTGTCAGGCACATCGACAGCCCAAAAGCCAGCAGACCCTGAACCGTTCCGGGTTTGATCGAGGCTCGATCTTTTGGAAGGATCGAGTCCGTTATGGCGAAGCAATACCCGAAGGAGCTCAAGGAGCGGGCCGTGCGTCTGGTCCTGGAGACTCGTGATCAGTACAAGACGGAGTCCGCGGCGATCCGCTCGATCGGCGCGAAGCTCGACATCGGGCCGGAGTCCCTGCGGAACTGGGTGCGGCAGGCCGAGGTCGACGCCGGTGCCCGAACCGGGACTACGACGGAGGAATCCGCCCAGCTCAAGGCCCTCAAGAAGGAGAACGCCGAGCTGAAGCGGGCGAACGAGATCCTGAAGGCTGCGGCAAGTTTCTTCGCGGCCGAGCTCGACCGGCCACACACACGCTCGTAGCGTTCATCGACGAGCACCGGGACCGCTTCGGCGGAGTCGAGCCGATCTGCAGGACGCTCACCGAGCATGACTGCAGCATCCACCCG
>NZ_JBEXHZ010000047.1:0-41690 GCF_040608315.1 Streptomyces sp. NPDC005195 | reverse complement strand
GGCCGCCCGGCCCTCCCCCCCGCCCGCGCGCGCGCACGGGGGGCGGCGGCCCCCCGCCCGCCGGCTGCGCGGCCGCCCCGACCGGGGCCTGCGCGGTCTGCTCCAGGTCGCCCTCCCGGTCCTGGAGGGCGCGCTGGAGCGTTCGGTCGCGCTCGCGGCGGCGATGGACGCGCGCGGCTACGGCCGGACCGCCGCGGTGGCGCCCGCCGTCCGCCGCACCACCGCCGTCCTGACGCTGGGCGGCCTGGTCGGCGTCTGCGCGGGCACGTACGGACTGCTGACCGCGGAGGGGGACAGTTACGGACTGCCCGTGCTGCTCGCCGGGCTGGCCGCGGCGCTGGGCGGCCTGTGGCTGGGCGGCCGCCGCTCCCCGCGCACCCGCTACCGCCCGGACGTGTGGGGCGCACGGGCGTGGCTGGTGGCCGGGTCCGGCATCGCCGTCGCCGCCGGGCTGATCGTCTGCGCCGCCTACGACCCCGTGGCACTGCGCACCGGTGTCGTCCCCCTGGTGGCCCCGGCCCTTCCCCTGTGGCCCGCGGCCTCCGTACTGCTCGGCCTGCTGCCCGCCTTCGTCGCCCCCGCCCCCGGGCGGCCCCGCTCACCCGGCAGTCGCCCGGCCGCCCGGGAACCCGCCGCCACCGAGGAGCCCTCGTGATCCGCTTCGAGGATGTCTCCGTGACGTACGACGGAGCCGCCGAACCCACCGTCCAGGGCGTGGACTTCGAGGTGCCCGAGGGTGAACTGGTGCTGCTCGCCGGGCCCTCCGGAGTCGGCAAGTCCACCGTTCTCGGCGCGGTCTGCGGTCTCGTCCCCCACTTCACGGGCGGCACCCTGCGCGGCCGTGTCACGGTCGCCGGCCGGGACACCCGTACCCACAGGCCGCGCGAACTCGCCGATGTCGTCGGCACGGTGGGCCAGGACCCGCTGTCCCATTTCGTGACGGACACGGTCGAGGACGAACTCGCCTACGGCATGGAGTCGCTGGGCATCGCACCGGCGGTGATGCGCCGCCGCGTCGAGGAGACCCTCGATCTGCTGGGCCTCGCGGACCTGCGTGACCGCCCGATCGCCACCCTCTCCGGCGGCCAGCAGCAGCGCGTCGCCATCGGCTCGGTCCTCACCCCGCACCCGCGCGTCCTGGTCCTCGACGAGCCGACCTCCGCACTGGACCCGGCCGCCGCCGAAGAGGTCCTCGCCGTCCTGCAGCGCCTCGTCCACGACCTCGGCACGACCGTGCTGCTGGCCGAGCACCGCCTCGAACGCGTCATCCAGTACGCCGACCGCGTCGCCCTCCTCCCCTCCCCCGGCACCCCGCCGCTCCTCGGCATCCCGTCCGAGATCATGGCCGTCTCCCCGGTGTGCCCGCCGGTGGTGGACCTGGGCCGGCTGGCCGGCTGGTCCCCGCTCCCGCTCACCGTGCGCGACGCGCGGCGCCGGGCGGGAGCGCTGCGCGAACGGCTCGCGGAGCTCACGCCGCCGGCGACCGCGGCACCCGGGCTTCTCCCCCCGCCTGGCGCCCCCACCGGCGGTCCGCCCCACCGTCCCCACCGTCTGCGGATCTTCCCGCCCGCCCGTCCACGTCTCCTCCGCGGGCGCACCCCCGATTCCCCGGCCGCGTCCGCGCCGGCCGCCGTCGTCGAGGGCCTCGCCGTCCGCCGCGGTCAGGTCGAGGCGCTCCGCCGCGTGGACCTGACCGTCGCCGCCGGGGGGATCACCGCGCTGATGGGACGCAACGGAGCGGGCAAGTCCACCCTGCTCGGCACACTGGTCGGGCTGGTCGAACCAGCCGCCGGTTCGGTCCGGGTCGGGGGCGCGGTCCCGCACCGGACGGCACCCCGGGACCTGATCCGCCGCGTGGGTCTCGTACCGCAGGAGCCACGGGACCTGCTGTACGCCGACACGGTCGCCGCCGAGTGCGCCGCGGCCGACGCCGACGCGGGAGCCGAGACCGGTACCTGCCGGGCGCTGGTCTCCGCGCTGCTGCCCGCGATCACCGACGGCACCCATCCCCGGGACCTGTCGGAGGGACAGCGGCTGGCCCTGGCACTGGCCGTCGTCCTGACGGCCCGCCCCCCGCTGCTGCTCCTCGACGAGCCGACCCGGGGCCTCGACTACGCGGCGAAGGCCCGGCTGGTCACCATCCTGCGCGGGCTGGCCGCCGAGGGACACGCCATCGTGCTGGCGACCCACGACGTGGAGCTCGCCGCCGAGCTCGCGCACCGCGTGGTCGTCCTCGCGGACGGCGAGGTCGTCGCCGACGGCCCGACGGCCGAGGTGGTCGTCGCGTCTCCGTCCTTCGCCCCGCAGGTCACGAAGGTGCTGGCCCCGCAGCCGTGGCTCACGGTGGCCCAGATCAGGGACGCGCTCGCAGGGGACACGCTCGGAGGGGACACGCTCGCATGACCAGGTCCGGCGCCCCGCGGCGCACCACGGCGCACCAGCGCCAGGTCCGTGCCGTCCGTCTCGGCCCCCGGTCCCTGGCCGCCCTCTGTCTGGTGAGCGTCATCGGCGTCGCCGGATTCGGCTGGCCGCTCCTCGCCGACCCCGCCTCCCGGGCCGGCACCCACGCGCAGGACGCCCCCTGGCTGTTCGCGGGGCTGCTCGTCCTGCTCGTCGCGGTGGTGGCCGCGACGATCTCCGAGTCCGGTCTCGGCCCCAAGGCGGTCGCCATGCTCGGGGTGCTGGCGGCGACCGGCGCCGCCCTGCGGCCGATCGGGGCCGGGACCGCCGGGATCGAGCCGATGTTCTTCCTGATGGTGCTGAGCGGGCGGGTGCTCGGAGGGGGGTTCGGGTTCGTGCTCGGGTCCGTGACCATGTTCTCGTCCGCGCTGCTCACCGGCGGGGTGGGGCCGTGGATGCCGTTCCAGATGCTCGCCATGGGCTGGTTCACGATGGGCGCCGGGCTGCTGCCCGGACCGGACAGGCTGCGCGGCCGCGCCGAGCTGTCGCTGCTCGCCGTGTACGGGTTCCTGGCCGCCTTCGCGTACGGCACCGTCATGAATCTGGAGGGCTGGCCCTTCATGAACGCGCTGGCCTCGAACGTCGCCTTCGACCCGCACGCCGGTGTTCCCGCCAACCTGGCCCGTTTCCTCGCGTACTGCGTGGCCACCTCGCTCGGCTGGGACCTGGGCCGGGCCGTGGTGACGGTCGTCCTCACGCTCACGCTGGGGGCGCCGCTGCTCAGGGCGCTGCGCCGGGCCACGCGGCGGGCCGCCTTCGAGACGCCGGTCACGTTCGACCCCCGGTGATCTGCGGCGCCCGTCACACCGGCTGGACGCGCTCCGCACCTCCACGTGCGCGCTGTGCGAGGTGGAGCGTGAAGCAGCCCACAGGACGTTGGTCACATCCGAGGCGCGATAGTAGTGAATTCCGCCGGCATGGACGCGTTCTTATGCCCTCTGACCTGGGGTTTGAGACCCGGATCACATAAGGCACTTTCTCCTCGGATGCGACCACCACTAGTAAAAGGGGGGCATTGCGGGCCGGCCGCGTGCCTGTTTCCCTGAGGCAGTCGCGAGGCGCCGCCCGACCCACCCGGGTCGCGGCGCCGACGTACGCAGTCACCACGCACCACATGGTTCCGGCCTACCGCGACGGTCGTGTCCCCGAGGAAACAAGGTTCTCCGTGTCCGTCTCCTTCATCCGCCGCATCGCCTCTCCGAAGAAGGTCCTCACCACTGCCGCCGTGGCCACCGCCACCGTCGGCATGGCTCTGGCCGCGGCTCCCGCCCAGGCCGCCACCACCTCGGCCTCCTCCGCCCAGTCGATCGCGCACGAGATGATCCCGGACGCCGCGCAGTTCACCGCCTTCAGCAAGATCGTCGAGCGCGAGAGCGGCTGGAACCCCAGCGCGACGAACTCCGCCTCCGGCGCCTACGGTCTGGTCCAGGCCCTGCCCGCGTCGAAGATGTCGTCCGCCGGCTCCGACTGGAAGACCAACCCCGCCACCCAGATCAAGTGGGGTCTGGACTACATGAACTCCCGCTACGGCAGCCCCCTCGCCGCCTGGAGCTTCTGGCAGGCCCACAACTGGTACTGAGCGACCCCCCACCGCACGTGAAGGCGGCGGCCCCCGATCCCCGGGGCCGCCGCCTTCGCCTGTCATGGGCCACGGGCCGGCGGTCCGGTACGTCGGCCGGTACGCCCGTACACCGCACCGCACCGCACCGCGCCGGTGGCGGGCCCGGCGGTCCGGTGAGCAGCCGGCGCGGCCGCCGCGGCGGGTCCCCGCCGCGCACGCCGACCGGTCCGCCTTCCGCGCGTCCTGCGCGTGCCGTCACTCCGGTCCGCGCGACGCTACGGCCCGTCGTTCCGCCCGGACGTCCTCCGCGTCATGGTGGACTTGGGTGCGCCACGACCGTCCAGCCGACCGGAGGCCCCATGGGTGCGGACAGCACAGCCGCGCGGACCGACGACCCCGAGGCGCGCGGACTGCGCCTGGTCCCCGTGCTGTTGGGGCTGACCGTGGTCAGCGGGCTCATCGACGCGGTGAGTTATCTCGGGCTCGGGCACGTCTTCACCGCGAACATGACCGGCAACGTGGTGGTACTGGGCTTCGCCGCGGCCGGGGCGCCGGGCTTCTCCGTGCCGCACACGCTGACCTCGCTCGCCTGCTTCCTGATCGGCGCCGCGGTCGGAGGGCGGGTCGCGGTACGGTTCGGCGGCCGCTCCCGCCGGGCCTGGGCGCGGGTCACGCTCGCCGTCGAGGCGGTGCTCGTCGGCGGGTGCGCGGCGGTCGCCTTCGCCGCGCCGGGTGCCACCGGTACGACGTACACCCTGATCGCCGTCACGGCCTTCGCCATGGGCCTGCGCAACGCGACCGTCCGCAAGCTGGGTGTGCCCGACCTGACGACCACGGTCCTGACGATGACGCTGACAGGCCTCGCGGCCGACACGGCCGTCGGCGGCGGTGCGGGCGGCCGCTCCCCACGGCGCGCCGCCTCCGTCGTCGCGATGGCCGTGGGCGCGCTGCTGGGCGCGTGGCTGGTGCTCCACCACGGACTGGGAATCCCGCTGCTGATCGCGGCGGTGGCGGCGGGGGTACTGGCGATGGCGGCCTCCGGGCGGGAGTAGTCCCGCTCCGGACGGCGGGCCTCCCGCGGGCGGGACGGTCCTTGGGTTCGCCCGGCTTCCGGCCTTGGGCTCACCCGCCTTCCGACATCCGCGGGGCTCCAGGCAGACTGCATCGGAGCAGTCCGATGACCAGGAGGATCACGCATGATCACGCTCACCAAGGAAGACGGCCCGGCGGACCTCGACGGGGTGACCCATCTGTCCATCGGGGTGTCCTGGGACCCCACCGCCGGATCGAGCGGCGGACTCATGGGCAAGCTCCGCCGGCAGGCCGGCACCGACCTCGACCTGATCGCGATCGCGATGCAGGGCTCGGACCCGGTGCGGCTGGCGGGCCTCGACTCCCTGGACCCGCTGGGCAACGGCTCGTTGGTGCACAGCGGGGACAACCAGACCGGACGCGGTGACGGGGACGACGAGACGGTGACCGTCGAGTTCGCCCGGGTGCCGGCCAACGTCACGTCGATCGTCTTCGTCGCCGCCGCCTTCAAGAAGGGCAGTTCCTTCCAGAAGGCCCGGAACGTCAGCATCAAGGTGTACGACGCGACCGGGGGCACCACCCAGCAGGTCGCCGACATCTGGCCGAGCATGCTCAGCAACGACAACGGCTGCGCCGTGGCCAAGGCGATAAGGGCCGGCGGTGCCTGGAAGCTGGAAGTGATCAACCAGACGGGCCGGATCAAGCAGGCCGACGAGCGGGACCTGATGCGCTTCGCGGTGAACAAGTAGGGACACCGACAGGGACACCTGTCCGGACATGGGGGCTGACCTCTACGTCAGCCCCCACCCGGCACGGCGCCCGGATGTCCCGGCTACAGCCGCTGGATGATCGTGCCGGTCGCCAGCGCCCCGCCCGCGCACATGGTGATGAGGGCGAACTCCTTGTCCCTGCGCTCCAGTTCGTGCAGGGCCGTCGTGATCAGGCGCGCCCCCGTCGCCCCCACCGGATGCCCGAGCGCGATCGCGCCACCGTTCACGTTGACCTTCTCCAGGTCCTGTTCGAAGACCTGGGCCCAGCTCAGCACCACCGAGGCGAAGGCCTCGTTGATCTCGACCAGGTCGATGTCCTTCAGCGACATGCCGGCCTTGCCGAGTACGGCCCGTGTCGCGTCGACCGGTCCGTCCAGGTGGAAGTGGGGGTCCGCGCCGACGAGTGCCTGGGCCACGATCCGGGCCCGCGGCCGCAGCTTCAGCGCCCGCGCCATCCGCTTCGACGCCCACATGATCGCGGCGGCCCCGTCCGAGATCTGCGACGAGTTGCCCGCCGTGTGGACGGCCGTCGGCATCACCGGCTTGAGGCGCGACAGCGCCTCCGCCGACGTGTCGCGCAGCCCCTCGTCGCGGTCGACGAGCCGCCACATGCCCTGCCCGGCGCGCTGTTCGTCCTCCGTCGTGGGGACCTGCACGGCGAACGTCTCCCGCTTGAAGCGCTCCTCCGACCAGGCCACGGCCGCCCGCTCCTGCGAGGCGAGACCGAGCGAGTCGACGTTCTCGCGCGTCAGCCCGCGGCGACGCGCGATCCGCTCCGCCGCCTCGAACTGGTTGGGCAGGTCCACGTTCCACTCGTCGGGGAACGGTTTCCCCGGGCCGTGCTTGGACCCCGAGCCCAGCGGCACCCGCGACATCGCCTCGACACCGCAGGAGATGCCCACGTCGATCACCCCCGCCGCGATCATGTTGGCGGTCAGGTGCGCGGCCTGCTGCGAGGAGCCGCACTGGCAGTCCACGGTCGTCGCGGCGGTCTCGTAGGGCAGTCCCATGGTGAGCCACGCGGTGCGCGCGGGGTTCATCGACTGCTCCCCGGCGTGGGTCACCGTGCCGCCGACGATCTGCTCGACACAGTCGGCGTGGATGCCGGTGCGGCCGAGGAGTTCACGGTAGGTCTCGCCCAGGAGATAGGCGGGGTGGAGATTGGCGAGCGCGCCGCCGCGCTTGCCGACGGGGGTGCGTACGGCTTCGACGATCACGGGTTCCGCGGCCATGGGGCTAGGTCCTCTCCTCGCTGACCCGCGCAGCGCGGGGCGTCCCGGCCCACCCACCGCGCCGAACTAGAACGTGTACTAGTTCTCCGTGCAGTCTGCTGAGCGGAGCCCCCGCGCCGCAAGGGTCGTGCACGCCCCGAAGTCGCCATCAGCGCTACCTCCGCGCGCAATTGGGGGCGTCGCACCCCTTGCGACTTGTAGAACCCGTTACTACCTTCACGGCGATTCCCTTTTCTGATGGGCCGTCAGACCAGCTGTACGCAGCCGTCGGAACACGGCCGTCAGAACACCGTCGTCACAACGGAACGCGTGAGACCTGGAGTTGCCGATGCCCTGTCCAGCGCTGCCCGACGGGTTCGACTTCACCGACCCCGACCTGCTGCACCACCGTGTGCCCCTGCCGGAGTTCGCCGAGCTGCGCCGGTCCGAACCGGTCCGCTGGATACCCCAGCCGCCCAACCTGGCCGGGTTCCAGGACGAGGGCTACTGGGCTGTGACCCGGCACGCGGACGTCAGGTACGTCTCCACGCACCCGGAGATCTTCTCCTCGTCCCTCAACACCGCGATCATCCGCTTCAACGACCACATCGAGCGCGACGCGATCGACGCCCAGCGGCTGATCCTGCTCAACATGGACCCGCCCGAGCACACCCGCGTCCGCCAGATCGTGCAGCGCGGTTTCACCCCGCGGGCCATCCGGGCGCTGGAGCAGCGGCTGCGCGACCGTGCCCACGCGATCGTCGAGGGCGCGCGCGCCCACTCCGGGCCCTTCGACTTCGTCACCGAGGTCGCCTGCGAACTGCCCCTCCAGGCGATAGCCGAGCTGATCGGCGTCCCGCAGGACGACCGGGTCAAGATCTTCGAGTGGTCCAACCGGATGATCGCGTACGACGATCCGGAGTACGCCATCACGGAGGAGGTCGGCGCCGAGTCGGCCATCGAGCTCATCTCGTACGCCATGAACATGGCCGCGGACCGCAAGCAGTGCCCGGCGAAGGACATCGTCAGCACGCTGGTGGCGGCCGAGGACGAGGGCAACCTCGGTTCCGACGAGTTCGGCTTCTTCGTGCTGATGCTGTCCGTCGCCGGCAACGAGACCACCCGCAACGCCATCACGCACGGCATGCACGCCTTCCTCACCCACCCCGGGCAGTGGGAGCTCTACAAGCGCACCCGTCCGGCGACCACCGCCGAGGAGATCGTCCGCTGGGCGACCCCCGTGGTCTCCTTCCAGCGCACGGCGACGCAGGACACCGAACTCGGCGGCAGGACGATCAGGAAGGGCGACCGGGTCGGCCTCTTCTACGCCTCCGCCAACCACGACCCCGAGGTGTTCGGGAACCCCGGCGACTTCGACATCACCCGTGACCCCAACCCGCACCTCGGCTTCGGCGGCGGTGGCCCCCACTACTGCCTCGGGAAGTCCCTGGCCGTCCTGGAGATCGACCTCATCTTCCAGGCGATCGCCGACGCGATGCCGAACCTCTCCCTGGTGGGCGACCCGCGCCGGCTGCGCTCCGCGTGGATCAACGGGGTCAAGGAACTCCAGGTCGACGCCGGCTGACCCCGGCACCCGCTCGGGCCGACGGCCTCCCGGCGCCCGTCGGCCCGTCCCACGGGAGGCAGGGGCAGCCCCTACGCTCCGCCCCTGCCTCCCCCGAGGGCCGGGACCGCGCCGCGCGTACCGGACGGGCGACGCCCGTACCGAACCGCGACGCCCGTACCGGACCGGGTCCGGATCAGCCCGCCGTACGACCCGCCGTACGACCCACCGGACTGTCCGCGGGGCTGTCCGCGGGGCTGCCCGCGGGAGTTGCCCCCGGACCGGCCGCAGCACGGCCTGCCGCCGGGGCCGGGGCCGGCTCCTTCGCGCCCTCCTGCGCGGACCGCGCCGACGGGCGCGGCCTCGGGCCCTGGAGGAGGTAGGTCAGGCCGAAGCCCGCGGCGACGACCGCCGCGCCGCCCACCGCGTCCAGCACCCAGTGGTTGCCGGTCGCGACGATCGCCGAGACGGTGAACAGCGGGTGCAGCAGACCGAGCGCCTTCATCCACCACTTGGGCGCCAGGATCGCGATCACCAGTCCGCACCACAGGGACCAGCCGAAGTGCAGCGAGGGCATCGCCGCGTACTGGTTGGTGAGCGCGGTCAGTGTGCCGTAGTCCGGCTTGGAGAAGTCCTGTACACCGTGCACGGTGTCGATGACGCCCAGCCCCGGCATCAGGCGCGGCGGGGCCAGCGGGTAGAGCCAGAAGCCGACGAGCGCGATCAGCGTGGCGAAGCCGAGTGCCGAGCGCGCCCAGCGGTAGTCGCCGGGACGGCGGGTGTAGAGCAGGGCGAGGACGGTGAGCGGCACGACGAAGTGGAACGACTCGTAGTAGAAGTCGAAGAACTCCCGCAGCCACTCGACCTTGAACACCGCGTGGTTGGCCCAGTGTTCGATGTCGAGGTGCAGGAACCGCTCGATGGCGAGGATCTGGTCGCCGTGGTGCTCGGCGGCGGCCCGGCCGCCCGCGTTGGTGCCGCCCGTCGCGGCCAGCCTGACCTGCTGGTAGGCGGAGTAGCCGACGCGGATCAGGAGCAGTTCGAGCAGGAGGTTCGGACGGGTGCGGACACGGCCGAGGAAGGGCAGCAGCGGCACCCGCTTCCACCGGGTGGGGACGGACTCCGCGTAGTCCGTGGGGATCGGCGCCCGGTAGTACTCCGAGGTGCGGGAGAGGAACGGCACGGCCGTGGCGGCGGCGAGCGCGGCGAGCAGCACCACGTTGTCGCGCAGCGGGTAGACCGCCGCCACGTTCGGCAGCATCATCTTCGCCGGCAGGGTCATGACGAGGATGACGGCGACGGGCCACATGGCGCGGTCCGAGGCCTTCCTGCCGACCCGGCCGACCAGCGCGAGCAGGACCCACAGCAACTGGTGCTGCCAGGTGGTGGGCGAGACGGCGACGGCGACGCAGCCGGTGATCGCCACGGCCAGGAGCAGCTGCCCGTCCTTGGCATAGCGCACGGCACGGCTGAGACCCAGGACCGCGACTCCCGCGCCGAGCAGCAGGAACAGGCCGATCTCCAGCGGGCCGTTGAGGCCGAGGCGCAGCAGCGCGCCGTGCAGCGACTGGTTGGTGAGGTCGTCGGCGTCCCGGCCGAGTCCGACGCCCGCGAGATGGTGCACCCAGTACGTGTGGGAGTCGTGCGGCATCGCGGCCCAGGCGAGCGCGGTACAGGCGGCGAACGTGAGCGCCCCGGACACGGCGGCACGGCGGCGCCCGGTGAACCAGAGCAGCGGGGCGAAGAGCAGCACGGTCGGCTGCAGCGCCGCCGCGAGGCCGATCAGGACGCCGCTCGACCGCTCCCCGCGGACCGTGAAGCAGGCCAGGAGGACGAGCAGGACCGGGATGATGCTGGTCTGGCCGAGGTAGAGGGCGTTGCGCACCGGCAGCGACAGCATCAGCAGACTGATGGCCACGGGCGCGGCGAGCAGAGAGGTGCGCCGGCTCACGGGCTGTGGCAGGGCGCGCGCCGCGACCACGCCGAGGGCGACGACCAGTGAGAGGCTGCCGAAGGTCCATCCCCAGCCGAGCCCCTGTTCCGCGGCGCGGGTGAGGGGTTTGAGGACGAGTCCCCCGAAAGGGGTTCCGGTGAACTGCGTCGAGTCGTACAGCGACCCCTTCACATGCAGGACACCCTCGGGCCCGACCCAGGTCTCCAGGTCGGTCAGCCGCTCCCCTTTGGGGGTGCTCAGGACGACGGCGACCTGCCGTACCGCGAGGACCGCGGCGATCAGCCACAGCCCGATACGGATCGCGCGCAGCCGCGCCTTCGCCGATTCCGTCGCCCCCGCCCCGAAGGCACCACCCGCTCGCCCGCCGTGCTCCACATTCGCCACGCCCTGTCGGCCCTCCCGCCCCGTTCGTCCCGCGTATCCCGTGCGCCGGTGTCTGTCCGGACCCTTAGAGGCTCGCACTGCCCCCGTGGAAGGACGCAGGCAACCCCCTCTTCACCTGACGTCCCCCCGCCTTTTGTCCGGATGACGATAGTGGGAGATCGGTTCGGTTCCTCCCTCGGTCTGCGACATGGATCACAATCACCCGCGACAAAGGTCACAGACAGGCCACTCGAAGCCGGCGCCCCGCGGGTCCTTCGCTCCTGCGCACACGGCGTTTGCGCACGTTGCGCGCAGGGCCGCCCACGGCACGTGACGCACGGCGGCGACCCTATGGTCGCTTTTTGGTCTGTCCCGGGTCGTCCCGCGGGGCGGACCACGTCCTTGTCCCCGTCGAAAGGCAGGCGAGCGGAATCTTGCCCTCCGTCACTCCCGTCGCTCCCGTCGCTCCCGTCCGGCTCCGGCCCCCCGTGCGCCCGGAGGTCACCGTCACCGACCCCGCCCTGGTGAAGCGCGCCGTGAAGGCCGCCGCCCTCGGCAACGCGATGGAGTGGTTCGACTTCGGTGTCTACAGCTACATCGCGGTGACCCTGGGCAAGGTCTTCTTCCCGTCCGGCAACCCCACCGCGCAGTTGCTGTCCACCTTCGGCGCGTTCGCGGCGGCCTTCCTCGTCCGCCCGCTGGGCGGCATGGTCTTCGGACCGCTGGGCGACCGCGTCGGCCGCCAGAAGGTCCTGGCCCTCACCATGATCATGATGGCGGCGGGCACCTTCGCGATCGGCCTGATCCCGTCGTACGCGACGATCGGCGTCGGCGCTCCGCTGCTGCTGCTCGCGGCCCGGCTGGTGCAGGGCTTCTCCACCGGCGGCGAGTACGCGGGCGCCTCCACCTTCATCGCCGAGTACGCGCCCGACAAGAAGCGCGGCTTCTTCGGGAGCTGGCTGGAGTTCGGCACGCTCGCCGGATACATCGGCGGCGCGGGCCTGGTCACCCTCATGACCGCCTTCCTGTCCACCGAGGACCTGCTGGCCTGGGGCTGGCGCGTGCCGTTCCTGATCGCGGGTCCGATGGGCGTCATCGGGCTGTACCTGCGGATGCGCCTGGAGGAGACCCCGGCGTTCGCGGCCGAGCTGGAGAAGGCCTCGAAGAAGGAGAAGGACCGCCCCAAGGTGCCGCTGCGCGCGATGCTCGCCGGCCAGTGGCGCGCGCTGCTGCTCTGCGTCGGACTGGTGCTGGTCTTCAACGTCACCGACTACATGCTGCTGTCGTACATGCCGAGCTATCTGACGAGCGAGCTGAAGTACGACGAGACGCACGGTCTGCTGGTCGTCCTCGGTGTGATGGCGGTGATGATGGTCGTGCAGCCCTTCGCGGGCGCGCTGACCGACCGGATCGGCCGCCGCCCGGTGATCGCCGCCGGGTGCGCCGGATTCCTCGCGCTGTCCGTCCCGGCCATCCTGCTCATCCGCCAGGGCAGTCTGCTCGCGGTCGCGCTCGGCATGGGCGCGCTGGGCCTGCTGCTGGTGTGCTTCACCTCCGCGATGCCGGCCGCGCTGCCCGCGCTCTTCCCGACGAAGGTCCGCTACGGCTCGCTCTCCATCGGCTTCAACGTCTCCGTCTCGCTCTTCGGCGGCACGACCCCGCTGGTGGTCACGGCACTCATCGGGGCGACCGGGAACATGATGATGCCCGCGTACTACATGATGGCCGCAGCCGTGATCGGCGGCGTGGCGGTGTGGTTCATGTCCGAGTCGGCGGGCCTGCCGCTGCCGGGTTCCGCCCCGGCCGTCGAACCCGGCACCCGGCCCGAGGCCGCGCCCGGCGCCGAATCCGGCGCCCCGCGTGCCGCCAGGGCCGACGCCTGACCCACCCCCGCCGAGCGGCCGGCGTCACCGCCGCGCACGGAGGATCACCCTGATATACGGCTGACAAGCGCGGGGAGCGCGACTAGATTCGTCCCCGAAACTAGTTAGCACTTCTAACTAGGCATACGAAAGGCACGGTGCATGAGCGAGTCGCAGTTGTGGAACGACGTCGACGACTACTTCACCGCCCTCCTCTCCCCCGCCGACGAGACCCTGACCGCCGCGCTGCGCGACAGTGACGCCGCCGGGCTTCCGAAGATCAACGTCGCGCCGAACCAGGGCAAGCTGCTCCAGCTGCTCGCCCGGATCCAGGGCGCGCGCCGCATCCTGGAGATCGGCACCCTCGGCGGCTACAGCACCATCTGGCTGGGCCGCGCGCTGCCCGCCGACGGCCGGCTGGTGACCTTCGAGTACGACGCCACCCACGCCGAGGTCGCCCGCCGCAACCTCGCCCGCGCCGGCCTCGACCGGATCGCCGAGGTGCGGGTGGGTCCCGCGCTGGAGTCACTGCCGAAACTGGCCGAGGAGAACCCGGAGCCGTTCGACTTCGTCTTCATCGACGCGGACAAGGTGAACAACCCGTCCTACGTGGAGTGGGCCCTGGAGCTCACCCGCCCCGGCAGCCTGATCGTCGTCGACAACGTCGTGCGCGGTGGTCACGTGACCGACGCGGACAGCACCGACCCGAGCGTGCGGGGCACCCGGGCCGCGCTCGAACTGATCGCCGCCCACCCCAGGTTGAGCGGTACGGCGATCCAGACGGTGGGCAGCAAGGGATACGACGGGTTCGCGCTGGCCCGGGTCCTCGACTAGGGCAGGTCGCGGTTCCGGGCTCTACTGCTCGTGGTAGAAACCCACGTTCACGCTCTGCGGGCCGGTGCGGTCGAAGATGACGATCTCTCCGGAGCTGCCCACGGGGAGCTGCGCCGTCCCCCCGTACGAGAGGGGCCGGGTGGACATCCCGGCGAAGGTCACCCGGACCTCGGAGGAGGGGTCCGGCCGGGAACCGTGCAGCCAGGTGACCTGCCAGGAGCCCTCCGGACCGCACAGGAACTCCAGGTGGACCCGGGACACGAACAGCCAGTCGTCGGGGGTGGCGAGCCGGCACACGGTCCGGTCCCGGCCCACCCGCAGCACGGCGCCGGGGTCGCTCGGTGCGTCGGCCATCAGCATTCCGGCCGTCGCGCCCGCGTCCGCCCCGGTGACCGAGGCCATGGTGAGTTCGAGCACGTGCGCTCCTTCGCGTTCCGGTGAATCCGTCCACCGGTTCGATCGTCCTGGTGCCGGGCGTGGTTGACGCGCCGCCGCCGCATGATAATTCGCCTGATAGTCCGCTCGGGCGTCCTCCGGCACAATGGACGTATGACCGAGCGCAAGCCACCCGCCGTCAGCTTCGAGTCCTGGGTCGACCGGCAGATCCGCGAGGCGGAGGCCCGCGGTGAGTTCACGGACCTCCCCGGCGCGGGAAAGCCGCTGCCCGAGGTGACCGACACGGCGTACGACGAACTGTGGTGGATCAAGCGGAAGATGGCCCGTGAGGGCCTCTCGGTGCTGCCCCCGACGCTGGCCCTGCGCAAGGAGGCCGAGGACGCGCTCGCGGCGGCGTCGGCGGCGCCCTCGGAGCGGGCCGTGCGCCGGATCGTCGAGGACATCAACGTCAAGATCCGCGAGGTCATGTTCAAGCCGCCGCCGGGGCCTCCCCTCGGCCTCAAGCCCTACGACGTGGACGAGATCGTCCGGGACTGGCGCGAGCGCCGGGCCGGGTGACCCCGTCGACGCGTGAGGCCGCGTCCCGGAACATGGTCCGGGACGCGGCCTCACGACTGCCGTGCGGTGCCGGTCAGAGGTGCAGCAGACGCTCCGTGATCTCGCGGTAGTCCCGCAGGGCCAGGCGCAGTTGCTCGGTGTCGGACGCCTCGTCCGCACCGGCCTTCTCCCAGGACGTGCGCAGCGTGCGCCGGCGCCGGGTCATCGCGTCCGTGAACTGGGCCGTGAGCTCCTCGAGGACATGGTCGGCCTCCTCGACGGACGCCCGCGGACCGTCGACGAACCCGCCGACCGCGTGCCGCATCCGCAGCGCGTACTTGTCGCACGCGTCGTGCGACAGCAGCGCGGTGCCGTCCGCTCCGGAGACGCCGTTCTCACGGGCCGTGACCGGCTCCTGCGTGCCCGCGCGGGCGGACTCGCGGGAGCTGTCGCCCCCGGCGCGCCCGGCGGCCGGGGCCGCGGTCCCGCGGGAATCCTTGGACTCACGGGAGGTGGTGGCCTCACGGGAGCCCAGGGGGACCGGCGTGCGCGGCGTGACGGCGTGCTCGCCGGTGGTGGATGCGGCCCGGTCCGGTGTCTCACGGTGTTCGTCCGTGGTCGCGCCGGACGGGGCCGCAGTCTGACGGGAGGGCGCGGGGAAGGGGGTGCGCGCCGCCGTGCCACGCTCACCGGGACCGGCTGTCCGGTCCGGGGTGTCGCGGTGGGTGTCCGCGGCCTCGCGGCCACGGCTCCGCTCGTCCCCTCGTACCGCCTTGCCCTCGGTCCTGCCGGCTTCGGTCCTGCCGGCTTCGGTCCTCTCGGCTTCGGTCTTCGCTGTCGTCCCGTGCTCCGGGGCCGACTCGTTCCGCGGGGTCCGCGCGGCGGGTGTCGCCTCCGTGTCGCCCTTCAGTACCTCGCGGCGGGTCGCCGTGTCCTTGGCTTCGTCCGGTGTCATGTCGTTCACCTTCCTCAACTCCCCTTCACCTGGCGCCTGGTGAGCGCCCACGGTGTCCGGGATCGGTTGTCGGGAGCCGGGTCGGACCGGCCGGCGGCGGTGTCCTGGCGCTTCGTGGACATGAGTTCCTCGAAGAGGGCGCGGGCCTCGATCATGGCCTCGCGGAGTTCCTCCGTGCCGACGCGGTCGTCCTGGGTGGGGCTGTACGTGGCCTCGTGAACCCGCCGGTAGCCGTGGACACGGTGTCCGTGGTGGACCGAGAGTGCCTCCAGCCGCTCCTCGTAGCGCTCGCCGTCGGGGAAGCCACGCTCACCGGCCACCTCGCCGAGCAGCCGGTCCGCCTCGGCCACCGCGTCCTGCGGCGAATCGACGAAGCGTTCCTGGGCGGCCGTCCAGCGGGCCGTGTACTGCTCGCGGGCCGCCGCCTCCAACGGCCGCCGCCGCAGCGAGCCGTGCCGCTTGACGCGCTCGGCGAGGTCACGCTCGGCGGCCCTGGCGTCGCCGTCGTGCCGGGCGACGACCCGGTCGTATTCGGGCCCGAAGCGCCGCCGCAACGTGCGTCCGCCCTGCGGCCTGCGGGCGAGGAGAGTCAGGGCGGCTGCGACAACGGCAACGGCCGCCACGATCACGATCAGAGCGATGATGACGCCTGTGGACATGGATGCCTTCCGGGGTTTCTCGACCCAACGGGCCGGTTCGCGGATCGGGTTGCCCGGAAGTACACCTTCAAACGGGGCCGGTCACGCCCGATCCGGCCCGATCCGGGGCCGGTTCACCCAAAACCGGTTGCGGAACGGGTCCGGTGCGCCCTGACAATGACGGCCCTGCCCCGTACCGGCGCCCCCTCGACGAACGGCACGACGAACGACATGACGAACGGCGTGACGGGAGACGGGAAGAGCGGCAGGAAGAGCGCCGCGAAGGACGCCGCGACGAACGGTCCGGCCGGCCCCGCGGCGGCTTCCTGGACCATCGCCCCCGAACCCTTCGGCTCCCCCGCCGCCGCGGCACTCTGGCGGGCCTACTACACCGAGGTCAGCGACCGCTGGTACCTGCTGCACGAGGGCCACGCGACCGACCCCGGAGAGCTGGAACGGGAGATCGCCGCGAGCACGGGGGCCGAGTTCACCGCGCCCACCGGAGTGCTGCTGGTCGCTCGGTACGGCGGCGAACCCGGGGGCATGGCGGGCGTGCAGATGCTCGACGCCGTCACGGGTGAGCTGAAGCGGGTGTTCGTGCGGCCGGAGCTGCGCGGCCGGGGCGGCGCCGCGCTGCTGCTCGCCGCGGCCGAGCGGGCGGCGCTCGGCCTCGGCGCCCGGAAACTGGTCCTCGACACCCGCGGCGACCTCGTGGAGGCGCGCGCGCTCTACGTGCGGCACGGCTACGGGGAGACCGCGGCCCACAACGACGACGTGTACGCCGAGCACTGGCTCACGAAGCGGCTGCGGGCGACCTCCTGACCCGTCGCCACGCCGAGGTGGGGGCGGGGGCGGGGAGGAGCGGGTACGGGGCAGGGGCAGGGGCTGGTACGGGGCAGGGGCACGTGCGGGGCGGGGGCGGTCCGGTCACCGCGGGGACCGTCAGGGCGTCGGCCCCTGCGGTCGCGGCACCGAGCCGTCGTGCGGGCGCTCCGCGTCGGAGCCCGACATCTCCGCGTTCAGCTCCTCGACCAGCCTGACCAGGTCCGTCGGGCGGTCCGGACCCCACCAGTCGCCCAGCAGCTCGGCGAGGGACTCCTCACGGGCCTTCGCCAGGTTCGCGGCGGCCTCACGGCCCTCGTCGGTGAGCACGAGGTCGAGCCCCTCCCGGTCCACGAGGCGGCGTACCTCCAGCTGGCGGGCCGCGGCGAGCACGACGGGCAGCGGCACGGTGCTGCGCTCGGCCAGCCGCGCCGGCTCGGCCCAGCCGTACTTCTTGATCCGCAGCAGCAGCCAGCTCGCCGCGGGCAGCAGGTCGTATCCGGACCGCGCGGTGATCTTCTCGTAGATCGCGCGCTGTCCCTCCCGGGTGCCGAGCACCGACAGCGCGCGGCACACCTCGTCGTACGACGACCGCTCCACCGGATTGGTGGCGAGCGTCTCGGTGAGGTCCGGCGCCGTGACCGACCCCCGCAGTTTGTCCTCGCGCAGGAACCAGGACAGCACGAAGCCGAGCAGGGCGACCGGAGCCGCGTACAGGAAGACGTCGGTGATCGACGAGGCGAACGCGTGAAGGATGGGCTGGCGCAGCGCGGGCGGGAGGCCCGGAATGCCCTTCGGGTCGGCCTTGAGGCTGTCCGGAGAGACACCGGGCGGCAGCTGCCGCCCGCTCAGCGCGGCCGTGAGTTTGTCACCGAGGCGGCTCGCGAAGACCGCGCCGAAGATCGCCACGCCGAACGAGGCGCCGATGGAGCGGAAGAACGTCGCGCCGGAGGTGGCGACGCCCAGATCCTCGTACGAGACCGCGTTCTGCACGATCAGGACCAGAACCTGCATCACCAGGCCGAGACCCAGGCCGAAGACGAAGAAGTACGCGCTCATGCGGCCGGTGCTGCTGTGCTCGTCGAGCTGGTGCAGCAGGAGCAGGCCGATGGTGGTGATGCCGGTGCCGGCGACGGGGAACACCTTCCAGCGGCCGGTACGGCTGACGATCTGGCCGGAGAGCGTGGACGAGATCAGCAGTCCGAGCACCATGGGCAGCATGTGCACGCCCGACAGCGTGGGGGACACCCGCTGGACGACCTGGAGGAAGGTCGGCAGATAGGTCATCGCCCCGAACATCGCGAAGCCGACGATGAAACTGATCACGGCGGAGAGGGTGAAGGTCCGGATGCGGAACAGTTTCAGGGGCAGGACGGGTTCGGCCGCGCGCCGCTCCACGACCACGAAGACCACGGCGAGGGCCACGCCGAGCGCGGCGAGGCCGATGACCTGCGGCGAGCCCCAGCTCCAGGTGGTGCCGCCGAGCGAGGCGACCAGGACCAGGCAGGTGGCGACCGCGGCGATGAGGAGGGTGCCGAGGTAGTCGATGACGTGCTTGGCGGACTTCCCCGGGATGTGCAGGACGGCCGCGATCACGACGAGCGCGACGGCGCCGACGGGGAGGTTGATGTAGAAGACCCAGCGCCAGCTGAGCTGCTCGGTGAAGAGTCCGCCGAGGAGCGGGCCGAGCACGCTCGTCGCGCCGAACACGGCGCCGAACAAGCCCTGGTACTTGCCTCGCTCGCGGGGCGGGACGATGTCGCCGACGATCGCCATGGACAGCACCATCAGGCCGCCGCCGCCGAGGCCCTGCAGGGCCCGGAAGCCGATCAGCTCGCCCATGTTCTGTGCCATGCCGCACAGCGCGGAGCCGATCAGGAAGATCACGATCGCGGTCTGGAAGAGCTTCTTGCGGCCGTACTGGTCGCCGAGCTTGCCCCACAGCGGGGTGGCCGCGGTCGAGGCCAGCAGATAGGCGGTGACCACCCAGGAGAGGTGCTCCAGGCCGCCGAGGTCGCTGACGATGGTGGGCAGCGCGGTCGACACGATCGTCTGGTCCAGGGCGGCCAGCAACATTCCGAGCAGCAGTGCGCCGATCGAGACGACGACGCCGGCGTGCACCGCCTCCTGGGCGTCGGCGGCGGCCGCGGAGCGCCTTCGTTCGGCGGACTCGTTCACGGCGTACGGGGGTGTGTCGGCGTGCGTGCCGTGCGAGTCCCGCTGCGCGTCTCCCCGTTTGTCTCCCTGTACGTCGCCGGGTATGTCGCCCGTCATTCGCGCCTCCCATGGCCCCCGAGGGTCTCGGTCACCCTCCATCGTGGTCGGTATGTCCGTTTGCGGCCTGTCGAGGCGGAGGGGGGAATTCCGGGGGCTCCCGGAAGAGGGCGGGGGGCGTCTGGATAGCCTCGGGAGCTCAGCGGGGGATCTTCAGGGGAGGGGACCCAAGGCGTGACTGATCCGAACGGGCATGTCTGCCCGGAGTGTGCCGTGCCCCGGGCGGGGGACGGGACGCCGTCCTGCGTCTGCACGCTACGCGCGTCCGACGCCCTGCGGGACGCGCGTACGGCCGAGGCGGCCGCGGCGGAGGACTTCGATCCGCTGCGGATACGTCCGTATGTGGAGCTGGGAGTGCGGGGTGCGGGGGGTGAGCCCTCCGACGCCGAGAACGGGGGCCGGGGCGAGAGCGGGGACGAGGACGCCTCGGCTCGGACGATGCGGTTGGGGAGGGTGCCGGCCGACGACACGGTGGCGCTCTTCCGGGTCGAGCACGGGATGCCGGCTCCTGGTGTCGGTGCGGGTCCTGGTGTGGGTGTGGGTCCTGGTGTCGGTGTGGGTGCCGGTGCGGGGGGTGGGACGGATGCGGACCGTCTCGCCGCGTCGGACGAGGAGCCGGGGCGGCGTGGGCGGCGGACCGCGCTGCTGGCCGCTGCCGGTGTGGTCGTGGCTGTCGTGGCGGCGGGGTTCGTGAGTGGGCTCTTCTCGTACGAGGCTCCGGCGCGGGACGGGGCACTGCCGGACGAGGTGAGGGCGAGCGTGCCGGATCCGTCGACGACGTCCGGCTCGGCCTCTGCCTCGGAGTCGGCGTCCGCGCCGCGATCGTCACGGTCGGCGGTGGCGGTGGCGCCGTCCAGCACCGGCCCGTCGCCCTCCGCGTCGGCCTCGACGGCGTCGGCCTCGCCGTCGTCATCGGCTTCGCCGTCGGGGTCGGCCGGCCCGTCGGAGCCCCCCGCGAGCCCTGCGGCGACCGGCTCGCCGGCGGCCGGACAGGGGACCTCGCCTTCGAACGGACAGGTGTCGGCGACGCTGCGGCGCGGTGACCGGGGGCCGGAGGTCACCGAACTCCAGCTGCGTCTGCGTCAGCTGTACCTCTACAACAGCCAGGCCGACGGCAGCTACTCCCGTCAGGTCGAGGACGCCGTACGCCGTTACCAGTGGGCCCGCGGCATCACGGGCGACGAACAGGGCGTGTACGGCAGGGCGACGCGGGCGAGCCTCGAATCGGAGACGCGGGAGCCGTAGTCGTGGCTGTCGCTGTAGCTGTAGCCGCTGGGTGGTGGGGCGGGGGCGGGACGGTACGTCGAGGGTGTCGCCGCCGGATCAGACGTGGGCCGGGCAAGCGATCCGCAGCTCGATCCGAACGTAAGCGACACCCTTACGACGCACCGCCCCGCCCCCTCCCGCCGGACGGACACCCACGGAAGCGACCACCCGAGCCAAGGAACCGACCCAAACCGACCCGGTAGCGGTAGCGGTAGCGGTAGCAGTAGCAGTAGCAGTAGCAGTAACAAGGGTGTGACGCGGGGGCGCAGCCCCACCCAGGGTCTGAGGGCGGAGTCCCCTGGGACGTGAAGGGCAGGGGCGGCCGGGCGAGGAAAAGGGCCGGTCAGCTGATGTGCAGCCGTAGGGAACCGTCGGTCACGCGCTCCACCCGGATCTGCGTCAGGTCGCGGACGAGGACGTCGGGGCGGTGGAGGCCGGCCCGCGGCCCGACCCCAACCACCCGCATCCCGGCCGCCCGCCCGGCCGATATCCCCGCACCGGAGTCCTCGAAGACGACACAGTCCTCGGGCGCGACGCCCAGCTCGGCGGCGCCCTTCAGGAATCCCTCGGGATCCGGTTTGCTCGCCCCGACGGACTCGGCGGTCACCCGCACGTCGGGCAGCCCGAGCCCGGCGGCGGCCATCCGCGCACCGGACAGCCCCACGTCCGCCGAGGTGACGAGCGCGTGCGGCAGCCCGGCGAGCGAGGCCAGGAACTCCGCCGCACCGGGGACGGCGACCACGCCGTCCATGTCGGCGGTCTCCTCGGCGAGCATCCGCGCGTTGTCGGCGTGGTTCTGCTCCATGGACCGGTTCGGCAGCAGGACCGCCATCGAGGCGTACCCCTGCCGCCCGTGGACGACCTTCATGACCTCGTCCCCGTCCAGCGCGTGCCGGTCGGCCCAGCGGCGCCAGCAGCGCTCGACGACGACGTCCGAGTTGACGAGGGTGCCGTCCATGTCGAGCAGGAGGGCGCGGGCGGTCAGAACGGTGGTGGCCGTCATCGGCAGGCTCCAGAACGCAGGGGAATACGCGGGGGAAAGCACGAGGGAAGAGGCCGGAGGTGTCCGGTCCGAGGCTCGGCGCCGGGTCCCCCGGGGGGACAAGGCGGCCCCGCCCGCCGGTCAGGGAGTGCGGACGGGAGCCACTTTGTTTCTCTACGATACAAAATGGACGGCTCCGGCGCCACCGCTTCCGCCGGGACCCTGGCGCACCGGGCGGCTCAGCCCGCGACCGCCTCGTACAGGCTCCACACCCCGAGCCCCAGCATCAGCACCGCGGCGACCTTGGTGATGAGCTCCAGCGGCACCCGCTTCATCAGTGCCTTTCCGCCGACGATGCCGAGCCCGCCCACCGCCCACAGCGCGAGCACCGCGCCGAGACCGACGGAGAGCGGGTCGTCGTAGCGGGCCGCGAGGTTCGCCGTCATGATCTGCGTGAGGTCACCGAACTCGGCGACCAGGATGAGCATGAAGCCCGCCCCCGAGACCTTCCAGAAGGTCTGGTTCCCGGGCTTGCGGATCTCCTCGTCGCCCTCGCCCTTCTTCAGGAGCAGCACGGCGGCACCGGCGAGGAAGAGCACCCCCGTGAGCGCGTGCACGATCTGCTGCGGCAGCAGGGTCAGTACGCTGCCCGCCGCGACGGCGAGCCCGACATGCACGGCGAAGGCCGCGGCGACACCCACGAAGACGTACGAGGCGCGGTAGCGGGCGCCCAGGACGAGCCCGGCGAGCGCGGTCTTGTCCGGCAGTTCGGCGAGAAAGACGACACCGAAGACGAGCGCCATCACGGTGATGCTGATCAAAATCCCTCGATCGGTCGGGGCCGCCCCGCCGAGAGTGCTGTGACTGTGACGCGACACCTCGGCACGGCAGCACACATCGGCGCCCTCGCGTCCGAGGACGCGCGGGCGGTGCACTGCGTTGCCGAAGGTCTCGCCGACCGGCCTCCGCGGACCCGTGGGTCGCGGTCGAGGCCTGTCTCCGGGCGCCGGCTCAGACGGGCTGAGCGGTATGTCGACGGTCCGGCGAAGAGCTACTCCCCTTCTGCGCCGACCAGTCTACGGGACGGCGGAACGGGCGGATAAGGGCCGAAGGTCCCATGGCCGGAAGGCGCGCGATCCGTGACGTCACAGGTCTTGGCATGTCATGAGCACGTCATTAACTTCTTACCTGATGCACCCCTCCCGGAAACGAGCCGCCGCAAGCATGGGCCCGCTCGCTCCAACGTCCCCCCACTCCAAGGGAGTTCGCATGTCGAAGGTCTACGCGCGTCGACGGCTGAGCATACTCGCAGCCTTCACCGGCCTGATAGCCATGGCCGGGATATTCACCGGCCCCACCGCCTCCGCCGCCCTGCCCACCCCGGTCAGCGCCGCCACCGCCCGCACCTATCTCGCCTCCCTCTCGGTGAAGACGGAGAACCGGACCGGCTACAACCGCGACCTGTTCCCCACCTGGATCACCATCAGCGGCACCTGCAACACCCGTGAGTACGTCATCAAGCGCGACGGTTCGAACGTCGTCACCAACTCCGCCTGCACGGCCACCAGCGGCAGTTGGTACTCCGTCTACGACGGTGCCACCTGGACCGCCGCGTCCGACCTGGACATCGACCACCTCGTGCCGCTGGCCGAGGCCTGGGACTCCGGCGCCGGCGCCTGGACCACCGCACAGCGTCAGGCCTTCGCCAACGACGTGACCCGCCCGCAGCTCATCGCCGTCACGGACAACGTCAACCAGCAGAAGAGCGACCAGGACCCGGCCGAGTGGATGCCCCCGCTCAGCTCGTACGCCTGCACCTACGTCCGTGCCTGGGTCCAGGTGAAGTACTACTACAACCTCGCCGTCGACTCCGCCGAGAAGGCCAAGCTGAGCTCCGTCCTCAGCGGCTGCTGAGCCGGCGCCGGTCCCCCCACCTCCGAAACCGGCGCGCTTTGCGGAACCTCCCCGCTCCCCTCCGTCGTTCCGTACCGTACGGGGCGACGGAGGAGGGTGATCACCATGGCGGAGCTGCTCCTGGGGCCGCTGCTGAGGTACGTCGACAGCTCGTCCGCGACCTTCTGGGTCGAGGCGAACCGTCCTTGCACCGCCGAGGTGCGCTGCGCCGGCGGCGCCCGCGGCGAGGCGCGCACGTTCCAAGTCGCCGGGCACCACTACGCGTTGGTGCCGGTGGACGGACTGACACCGGGCACGGAGTCCGCGTACGAAGTACTGCTCGACGATGTCGGCGTCTGGCCGCTGCCCGGCTCGGCCTTCCCGCCCTCGGTCGTCCGCACCCCGGACGGACAGGACGCGGTCCGGGTCACCTTCGGCTCCTGCCGCTGGGCGGCTCCCCCCGCCGACGAGAAGGACCCGGTGGGCCCCGACGCCCTGGACACCCTCGCGCGACGTATCGCCGCCGCACCGGACGACGAACGCCCCGACGTCCTGCTGCTGTTGGGCGACCAGGTGTACGCGGACGAGGTCTCGGACGCCACCCGCGCGTGGCTCACCGCCCGCCGCAGCCTCGCGGACCCTCCCGGCAGCCAGGTCGCGGACTACGAGGAGTACACCCGCCTCTACTACGAATCCTGGCTCGACCCCCAGGTCCGCTGGCTGCTGTCGACCGTGCCCAGCTGCATGATCTTCGACGACCACGACGTCATCGACGACTGGAACACCAGCGCCGCGTGGGTCTCCGACATCCGGGCCACCGGGTGGTGGCGCGAACGGCTGCTGAGCGGCCTGATGTCGTACTGGGTCCACCAGCACCTCGGCAATCTCTCGCCGCGCGAACTGGCCGAGGACCCCCTCTACGCCGCCGTCCGCGAGACCCCCGACGGCACGGACGTGCTGCGCGGCTTCGCCGCCCAGTCCGACGCCGACCCCGCCTCCGTACGCTGGAGCTACCGCCGCGACTTCGGCCGCGTCCGGGTGCTGATGGTGGACACCCGGGCGGCCCGGGTGCTGGCCGAGGACGAGCGGGCGATGCTGGATCCGGGCGAGGCCCGGTGGCTGCGCGAGCAGGCACTGGACGCCCCGGGCTCGTACGACCACCTCCTCATCGGGACCTCGCTGCCCTGGCTCCTCCCCCACCTGGTGCACGAGGCCGAGGCATGGGATGCCGCGCTGTGCCGGGGCGAGCGGGGCACGCGCTGGGCCAGGTTCGGGGAGAAGCTGCGCCGCGGGGCCGACCTGGAGCACTGGGCGGCCTTCCCCGCCTCCTTCGACGCGCTGGCCGGGCTGCTCGCCGAGGCCGGTTCGGGTCCGGACGCGCCGGCCACCGTGTGCGTACTGTCGGGGGACGTCCACCACGCCTACGTCGCCGAACCCGCCTGGCCCGAGGGCGCGTCCGGTCCCGACGCCCGTGTGCTCCAGCTGACCTGCTCCCCCGTCCACAACTCCATACCCGCGTACATGCGGCTCGGATTCCGCTTCGGGTGGAGTGCGGTGGGCCGGGCGATCGGCCGCCGCCTGGCCAGGCACGGCAACTGCGCGCGCCCCGCCGTCAGCTGGCGCAGGACGGGCGGACCCTGGTTCGGCAACCAGCTCATGACCCTGACCCTGCAAGGGCGTTCCGCCCGGCTGCGGCTGGAGCAGGCGCGGACGGGACGGAGGGGCGGGACCGGGAGTGGGGGCGGGGGCGGAGACGGGCGCGGGGGCGCCAGGCTGCGGACGGTCGTGGAATCCGAGCTGAGTTCGTGAGCCCGGGGCCCAAGAGTTCGAGAAGCCTTGGGTTCGAGAAGCTTGGGTTCGGGGGCGTGGATTCGGGAGGTTGCGGGTTCAGGAAGTCGCGGATTCGGGAGGTCGTGGATTCGGGGAGCGTCGAGTCCGGGAGGCCGTACGTTCGCGAAGCCGTACGTCCGCGGCCCGCGGACCATCTCCCCTCGGACACCTCGGACGTCCGCAGTCGTCCGCAGTCGTCCCCAGTCGTCCGCAACCGGCCTTTGCAGGAGGTGTATACGGGTGTCGCGCGCGTCGCCCGGGATGCGCGTGACGCATCACACAGCGAGCGGCCGTCCAGCCGCCCGGGGCTCGGTTCCCGTGCCCCGCGACGGCATGATGAGGCGGACCGTCCGCTTCCAGCGGGCAGTTCACCGTCATGCGCCCCACCATGTCCGGGAGTCACACTCTTGTCTGCACCGACCGCGGAATCCGCAGGGCCCGCCGAGCCGACCGAGGTCTCCGTCGCCTTGGTGGGCGCCGGACCGCGGGGTACGAGCGTCCTCGAACGCCTCTGCGCCTCCGCGCCGGAACTCCTCCCGCCGGACACCAGACTGACCGTCCACGTCGTCGACCCGGCACCGCCCGGCCCCGGCCGCGTCTGGCGCACCGCGCAGTCGCCGCACCTGCTGATGAACACCGTGGCCTCACAGGTGACCCTCTTCACCGACGACAGCGTGGACTGCTCGGGCCCGGTCCGCCCCGGACCCAGCCTGCACACCTGGGCGGGCGGCGACCTCGGCCCGGACGAATACCCGACCCGCGCCCACTACGGCCGCTATCTGGAGTGGGTGTTCGCCGAGGTGGTGCGGCAGGCACCGGACCCGGTCCGCGTCCGCACGCACCGGGCGCGCGCGGTACGGCTCGACGACGGCCCCGGCGGCCGTCAGACCCTCACCCTCGACGACGGAGACGCGCTGCCGGGCCTGTCCGCGGTCGTTCTCGCGCAGGGCCATCTGCCGGTGTCCGCGGACCGGAACCTGCGCGACCTCACCTCGTACGCACGACGGCACGGCCTGCGGCACGTCGCGCCCGCCAATCCGGCCGACGTCGACCTCTCCGCCCTCGCCCCCGGCGAGCCCGTCCTGCTGCGCGGGCTCGGCCTCAACTTCTTCGACCACATGGCGCTGCTGACGGCGGGCCGCGGCGGCCGCTTCACCCGCACCCGCCGGGGCCTGCGCTACCACTCCTCGGGCCGGGAGCCCCGGCTGTACGCGGGCTCCCGCCGCGGCGTCCCCTACCAGGCCCGCGGCGACAACGCGAAGGGGCCGTACGGCCGTCACACCCCGCTCGTCCTCACCCCCGAGACCGTCGCCCGCTTCCGCGGACGCGCCGACTCGGGTGAGGCTCCGGACTTCCTGGGCGAGATATGGCCGTTGGTGGCGAAGGAGGTCGAAACCGTCTACTACGAAGGGCTGTTGAAGGAGCGCGGGCGGCTTCGCGGCGGGCCGCGGGAGTTCCGGGAGTGCTTCCTCTCCCTTCCCCACGGCGTTCCCCAAGAGGCCTCCCTGCTCGAGGAGTTCGGTGTCCCGAGGGCGGACCGATGGTCCTGGGACCGCATGTCGCGTCCGTACGCCGGGCACGTCTTCGCCGACACCGGTGAGTGGCGCGGCTGGCTGCTCGCCCATCTGCGCGAGGACGCCGAGCAGGCCGCGCTCGGGAATGTCGAGGGCCCGCTGAAGGCCGCCCTGGACGTGCTGCGCGACCTGCGCAACGAGGTGCGGCTGATCGTCGACCACGGCGGCCTGCGGGGCGGGTCGCGCCGGGAGCACCTGGACCGCTGGTACACACCGCTCAACGCCTTCCTGTCGATCGGGCCGCCCCGCCGACGCGTCGAGGAGATGACCGCGCTGATCGAGGCGGGCGTCCTGGACGTCCTCGGCCCGCGGTTCGACGTGCGGGCCGAGGACGGGACCTGGATCGCGCACTCCCCGGACGTGCCGGGCTCGGCCGTACGCGCTACCACGCTCATAGAGGCACGGCTTCCGGAACCGGACCTCAGGCGGACGGCCGACGAACTGCTCGCCCGGCTGTTGAAGACGGGTCAGTGCCGCCCGCACACGAGTGACGGCCACGAGACGGGTGGGCTGGACGTGACACGGCGCCCGTACCGGCTGCGGGATCGCCAAGGCCGCCCGCACGCACGGCGGTTCGCCTTCGGAGTGCCCACCGAGGGCGTGCACTGGGTGACCGCGGCCGGCGCCAGACCAGGGGTGGATTCGGTCACGCTGTCGGACGCCGACGCGGTGGCGCGGGCGGCGCTGCGTGCGGCGACGGCCGAAACGGAACGGGAAGCGGCGGACGTCAGGACCCGGCTGAATATTGAGCTTGCAAGCATTGATTAGGGCCTCGCCGCCCATTCACGGGACGGCACTCCCCCACCCCTCTGACTCCCCGGCGTCAACGCACCGTGAACAACACATAAGCCCCCCGTGACCCCGCTGTCACACCCGCCGCGTACGCTGTATGGCTGTCACAGGCCGCCCTGCCGCTCCCCCGCGACGTAGCGGCGAGGTCGTGCCTTCGGGGGAGTACAGGGGAGTTTTCGGTGCTGGAGAGTGTGGGGTCGCTGACGGGCAGCCCATGGATCTACGCGGCGGTGGCCGTCTCGGTCCTGCTGGACGTCTTCCTGCCGGTGCTGCCCAGTGGCGTCCTGGTCATCACGGCGGCCACCGCGGCGGCCGCGGGGTCCACGGGAGCCGTGCCGCACGCGGTACCCGACATCCTGGCGCTCACCCTCTCCGCGGCCACCGCCTCGGTCCTCGGCGACCTGGTGGCGTACCGGCTGGCCTGGCGCGGCGGCGAACGCCTGGACCGTGCCATCGCCCGCTCCCGCCGGCTCTCCAGCGCGCAGGAGCGTCTCGGCGCGGTGCTCGCGCGCGGTGGAGGTGCGGGCGGCGCACTGGTCGTCCTCGCCCGCTTCGCGCCCGCCGGCCGCTCGGTCGTCTCGCTCGGCGCCGGCGCCGCCCACCGCCGCGTCCGCGAGTTCCTGCCCTGGTCCATACTCGCGAGCCTGGCCTGGGCCGTGTACAGCGTGGCCCTCGGCTACTTCGGCGGGCAGTGGCTGGGCGCGACCTGGCTCGCCACGGGGGTCTCGTTCGCGGCGCTGTTCGGCGCGGGCGCGGGCGCGGCGTACCTGATGCGCCGGCCCGTACCCCAGGAGTCGGGCACCGGCGCCTGACGCGCGGAGCGCCTCACCCACGGCCCCGCGGGGCCGTTCCGCCGGGCCGGTTCAGCCCGCGCGCTGGGTGACCCCGCGTATCTCCAGGCCGCCCAGCAGCTCGGCCGTGGCGGCCGCGACCGCCTCGACCGCCTGCTCGAAGACCTCACGGTTGTGGGCGGCCGGGGCGCGGAAACCGGAGACCTTGCGGACGTACTGGAGGGCGGCGGCGCGGATGTCCTCCTCGGTGGCCTCTTCGGGGAGTACGGGCGGGCGGAGAGTCTTGATGCTGCGGCACATGGGTCCAGTCTCGCGCGGACGACGACGCCATGACCTCCGGTCGTCACATCCGGTCGCCTCTTCCGGCAGTCGCACGCCCTGGTGATCCGGGACGGTACGGGTGTGGGCGTGGGGCACGGGTATGGCTATGGGCACGGGTATGGGCGCCGGCAAGGGAATACGGTCTCGCTCCGCTCCCTTGTGCAGAACATGACCCCTGTGGAGATCACCTACGTCGGCGGGCCCACGGCCGTCGTCGCGCTCGGTGGCGTCCGGCTGCTCACCGACCCGACCTTCGACGCCCCCGGCAAGTACCCCATCGGCACGCGCGAACTGGTGAAGACGACGGGACCGGCGCTGGCGGCCACGGAGATCGGCGCCGTCGACGCCGTACTGCTCTCGCACGACCAGCACCCGGACAACCTCGACACCGCCGGGCGGACCTACCTCATGGGCGCGCCCCTCACCCTGTCCACGGCGTCGGCGTACGACCGTATCGGCGCTCCCGTGCGGGCCCTGCCCGCCTGGGAGCACGTCGAGCTGCCGCGCCCCGACGGCGGCGGGACGCTCCGGGTGACCGCCGTACCGGCGCTGCACGGCCCCGCGGGCTCCGAGCCGGTCGTGGGCGAGGTGACCGGTTTCGTGCTGTCCGGCGAGGGACTGCCCAAGGTGTACGTCAGCGGCGACAACGCGTCGCTGGACGTGGTCCGCGAGATCGCCCGGCGGGAGGGCCCGTTCGACGTGGCCGTCCTCTTCGCGGGCGCGGCACGCACCCCGCTCGTGCCGGACGCCCCGCTGACCCTGACCAGTGAGGAGGCCGCGCGGGCCGCCGTGATCCTGGGCGCCCGGCACGTCGTCCCCCTGCACTTCGAGCACTGGGGCCACTTCACCGAGGACGGTGCCACGCTGACGAAGGCCTTCGCGGAGGCCGGACTCGGTGACCGGCTGCACCTGCTGGAGCCGGGGGCGTCGGCGCGGCTGTAGCGCAGGACGGCGCGGCCGGGCATGATCCACTCCAGGCGGCCACCGTCCCCGGGGCCGACCCACGAGAGGATCGAACAGACATGACGAAGAACGAACGCGACGAACGCGACGAACGGTTCACCGTGGCGGTACTGGGTCCCGGCGGCGTCGGCGGGCTGCTCGCCGCGCTGGTGGCGCGGGCCGGGTACCGGGTGATCTGCCTGGCCGGGGACGAGACGGCGGGGGTGCTGCGCGCGGACGGCATCCGGGTCCGCAGCGGACGGTTCGGGGAGTTCACCGCACGGGTCGAGGCGGACACCGAACTGCGCGAACGGGTCGACGCCTGTCTGGTCACGGTCAAGCACACGGCACTCGACGCGGCACTCGACCGGGTACCCGCGCGGGCGCTCGGCGAGGGCCTGCTCGTCCCCTTCCTGAACGGCGTCGAACACCCCGCGGCCCTGCGCGCCCGCTACGGGCCGGACCGGGTGGCCCCCGCCGTCATCCGTGTCGAGTCGACCCGGACCGCTCCCGGGGTGATCGAGCACGGCAGCCCGTTCGCGGAGATCGACCTGACCGGTGACACCGTGGCGCGCGAGCGGCTCGACGCGCTCGCCGGAGTCCTCACGGCGGCGGGACCGGACGTCCGCGTCCAGGCCGACGAGGCGGCGGTGCTGTGGGCGAAGATGTCGTTCCTCGCCCCGTTCGCGCTGCTGACGACCCGGTACGGGGTGCCGCTGGGCGACGTCCGGACCCTGCACCGGACGGAGTTGACGGCTCTGGTCGCGGAGACGGCCGCCGTGAGCCGCGCGAGCGGGGGCCCGGCCGACCCGGCCGCGGCCCTCGCTCGTTACGACGCCTTCCCGCCCGGTGCGAAGTCCTCCATGCTGCGGGACGCCGAGGCGGGCCGTCCGCTGGAACTGGACGCGATCGGCGGCGCGTTGCTGCGGGCCGCGGCCCGGCACGGGGTGCCCGTGCCGGTCGCGGAGCGGCTGGTGCGGGAGTTGGAGGGCGCGGGTCCCCGCTGACGCGGGGCGCGGCTCACGCGTGGGTCTTGGCCAGCAGTTCCACGATCTCGGCGGTCGTACCGGTCTCGCCGAGGCGGGGGAAGATCCGCTCGACGCTGTTGCGGTGGGTCTCGCCGTCCAGGTCGGTCATGGCGTCGGTGGCCAGGGTGACGTGATAGCCGTGCTCGTGGGCGGCGCGGGCGCTGGACTCGACGCCGATGCTGGTGGCGATGCCGGTCAGCACGATCTGGGTGATCCCGCGGCGGCGCAGCTGCAGGTCGAGATCGGTGCCGTAGAAGGCGCCCCAGTTCCGCTTGGTGACGGTGATGTCCCCGGCGTGCCCGGCCAGTTCGTCGACGATGACGTCCCAGCCCTCCGCGAAGCTGCGGGCGCGGCTCGGTCCGTCGTTGCGGCCGCGTACGGCGTCCGCCCCGTCGGCGGCGGCGGTGACCCGTACGAGGACGACCGGGAGGCCCTGCGCGCGGAAGGCGTCCGCGAGCAGCACCGACCGCTCGACGACCTCGGCGGCGGTGTGGGGGGCGAGGCCCGGGTTCCCGACGATGCCGTTCTGCAGGTCGATGACGACGAGGGCGGTGTGCGGGTCGAGCGTGGTGACTGCCATGGTCAGGCCTTTCGGAGGGGTGTGCCGGAGCGTGTGGGGAGGGATCGGTCCGGAAGAGATCGGTCCGGAAGAGATCGGTCCGGAAGGGTCGCCGCTGGGAGCGGTACGGCTCCGGCGGGCGTGAGGGAGAGGGCGGGTTGGTGCCGTCCATACGGGTCTGCGGCGGCTGCGGCGAAGAAGGCGGGGCGGCGACGGCCAGGAGGTCGTCGCCGCCGCCGCCGTTGCCGCCGTCGCCGTCGGGCAAGGCGCCGGGCGGCGGCACTGGGGGCCGAGAATCCGCTCGAGCCGGGTGCCGAGGGCGGGTGTCACGGGCGGGTGAGCCGGTCCAGTACGGCCATCGCCTCGATGACGCTCTGCCGCTCGGCCTCCGTGCAGCGTTCCTGGAGGGCCTTGGCCAGCCATTCCCCGCGGGCCTGCCGGGTGCCCTCGACGCGCTCGCGGCCGGCGTCGGTCAGCGTGACGAGCTGCCGGCGGCCGTCCCCCGGATCCGGGTTGCGGGCGATCAGTCCCTGCTGGTCGAGCACGGCCAGGGTGGCGGCCATGGACTGTGGCCGGACGCCCTCGGTGGCGGCCAGCGCGCTCGCCGTGGCCGCTCCGCTCTTGCTCACCAG
Organism: Streptomyces sp. NPDC005195; assembly: GCF_040608315.1. Lineage (NCBI taxonomy): Bacteria > Bacillati > Actinomycetota > Actinomycetes > Kitasatosporales > Streptomycetaceae > Streptomyces > Streptomyces sp. NPDC005195. The sequence continues at coordinate 9,847 of NZ_JBEXHZ010000047.1, read as the reverse complement.
GGTGAGCGCGGAGACCTGTGACGGGGTGAGGTCCTGCCGCTCGGAGACCTCCCGGATCCGCCGCCGCAGGCGGTTGAACGCCACCCGCAGATCCTGCGCCGCGCGCGCGGCGGACTCGGAGATGCCCTCGGCGCTGTCGTCCATGGCAGCCACACTAAATCCGTCAGTCCAGGCTGTCCAGTTTGAACTGGCCAGTTCAAACTGGACAGCCTGGACTGGCCACCTGCGACCGAGTGCATCCGTCGGCCGGAGCGGGCAACCGTTCGGGTGAACTCCCGGAAGGAACTCGCACCTCAAAATCGAACAGGCGTACCATTGCCGCGTGGCTGCGACCTATGACTTCCCGAGTGACCTCCTGGCCGGCCAGGAGGAACTGCACCAGGTCCGGGCGGAGCTCCTGGCCCTGCTCAAGCGGCTCCCCTGGTCGGTGGAACCCCTGGACGGCTTCAGCGACGACAGGGGCTGGCGCCAGGTGGAGCGCCCCGCGTCCCCCGGCTGGACCGACGACGAACAGGCCGAGGTGGAGAAGCTCAGGCAGCGTGAGCGCGAGCTCGCCGTGTTCGTGACCTGCCACCGTTTCTGGTCGGAGGTCGCACCCCCGGAGACGGTCGACGCCCGCGCGAGGCTGAAGCACGCCCAGGGAGTGCCGGCGGCGGACCTTTCGTAGCCGTCGTGCGGCGTGACATCCGCCGTACGGTGCGACACCGGTCGTACGACGTGGCAGCCGCCGTACGGTGCGCGTTCGTCGCGGGGCTTGGAAGCCATCGCGTCTCGGTGCCCCAAAGGCCGGTCCGGACACGCGAAGGGCACACGAGGGGGCTCACGAACGACGGCGACGGCGACGGCTACCGCTTCAGCGCTCGGTAGCGCTTGAGGAGAGCAGAGATCCGGTCAGGGTCAGCGCGGCCGTTCAGCTCTGTCAGCAGATCGTCGGGGCAGAGTTCGTAGAGATCTCCCCACCAGCGCCGCCCCTTGTTGTCCCAGATCCGGTATCCGCCCGGCACCCCGCGCGCCACGTACCGTCGTTTGCCCACGCCGCCCCGCCCTCCGGTTCGCTCCGCCTCCGCCTCGACCGGGCCCAGCTCCGCACACAGGAGTCATCCACACCCACCCAAGGCCGCAGCCGTCCAAAGCCGAGGCCATCCAGGGTCGTTGATGTCAGCGCGGGATGTCGGCGGAACAGTTCCGGCACAGGGCAGGTTTCCCAGGGCTCGTCCGGCGGGCACTGGTCAGAACTGTGGATCGAGCCATGGCCGTGGGCCTTTCCTCGGCGCCGTGACCGGGATCGGTTCAGACGTGGGTGCGCGCCTGTTCGATCCATCCCAGTACTCCCGTGGCGCCGCACTGTTCGGCGGTGGCCCGCGCCTCGTCGAGGTATCCGAGGGCCGCCTCGTGATCGCCGGTCAGCGCCGCCCTCGCCTTGCGAGACCTGGGCGGAGGACTGAAGCTGAAGGTGAGGCATGCCTACCGACCACATGGACCCAGCGCGGACGGCTGCGGGTTCGGCCAGCACGCACGGCTGCGGGTTCGTCCACCGCGGGCGGCCGCGGGCTCGGCAACCGCGGCCCCTGCAGGGAGCGGATTCCAATGAGGCTTGTCGTCGATCTCAACCGGTGTCAGGGGTTCGCGCAGTGCGTCTTCCTCGCCCCGGACGTCTTCTCTCTGCACGGCGAAGAGGCGCTGCTGTTCTCCCCTCGCTTCGACGAGGCACAGCGTGAGCGGGTGAAGAAGGCCGCTGCCGCCTGCCCGGTCCAGGCCATCCTCGCCGACTACTCCGATGAGCCGACGAAGCGGGTGGAGCCCCATGTCGGCTGACACGGACATCGAGGTCCTGCGGCGCCGGGGCCGCATCGTCGTCGTCGGTGCCTCGCTGGCCGGTCTGCGCGCGGCGGAGACCTTGCGCGAGAAGGGTTTCACCGGATCACTGACGATGATCGGCGACGAGCCGTACGAGCCCTACGACCGGCCGCCGCTGTCCAAGCAGGCGCTGCTCGGACGGGCACGGCCCGAGGACACCGCGCTTCCGCGGCGGCGGGACATCGACGCCGAGTGGCGTCTGGGCGTCGCCGCCGAGGGCCTGGACCGGGACGCCAAGCAAGTGCGCCTGGCGAACGGCGACACCGTCCCCTACGACCGCCTGCTGATCACCACCGGGACCAGAGCGCGGCCTTGGATCCACCCGGAAGAGGCCGCCCTGGACGGGGTGTTCGTGTTGCGTACCCGCGACGACTCCGCTCGCCTGTACCGGAAACTGACCGGGGGCGTGCCCCGGGTGTTGGTGATCGGCGCCGGTTTCACAGGCTCCGAGGTCGCCTCCGCCTGCCGGGAGCAGGGCCTCGAGGTCACGGTCGCCGAACGCGGCCCGGCACCGCTGGTGGGCGCGCTCGGCGGAGTGATCGGCGCGGTCGCGGACCGGCTGCAGCGCAAGCACGGGGTCGACCTGCGTTGCGGCGTCAGCGTCACCGCCCTCGAGGGCGGTGACGTGGGACGGCTCAGGCGCGCCTATCTGTCCGACGGTTCGGCGATCGACGTGGAGGTGGCGGTCGTCTCGCTCGGCGCCATGCGGAACACGGAATGGCTCGCCGGCTCGGGGGTGGCCGCGGGTCCGCGGGGGATCGCGTGCGACGCCGGGTGCCGGGTGTTCGACGTCAACGGCATTGTCACCGACGACATCTACGCCGCCGGTGACGTCGCCCGCAGCCCCCACCCGCTGTTCGACTACCAGTTCCTGGCGCTGGAGCACTGGGGCAACGCGGTCGAACAGGCCGAGATCGCCGCCCACAACATGATCTGTGCCGGGCCTGAACGCCGCCCGCACCTGTGGCTGCCGATGTTCTGGTCCTCCCAGTTCGGCGTCAACATCAAGTCGGTGGGCGTGCCCTCGCTGGGCGACCAACTGGTCGTCGCCCAGGGGACACTCGCCGAGGAGCGGTTCGTCGCGGTGTACGGCTACCGCGGCCGCGTCATCGCCGCGGCGTCCTTCGACGGAGCCAAGTGGCTGGGGTTCTACGAGCAGCAGATCGCGTCCGGCGCGCCCTTCCCGCCGGAGTACGGCTCGGTGGACCGCCGGAGCGAGACGCTGCAGCCGATCGACTCGGCTTTCCCCGATCCCCATCTGCCCACCCACGGGCCCACCGTCACACTGACCGGCCACTCACCGAACGAGCGGCGTGTCACGTTCGTTCCGTCGCATGCCTGATCACCGGCCCCGCACCGCTCGGAGCCCTGAGGAGTCACCATGACGTCCGGCACCATCTCCGCGCAGATCACCGACTACGCCAATCGGGCCGACCCCTATCCGCTCTACGCGGAACTGCGCAAGCAACCGGTCAGGCGGGAGGACGACGGCACCTATCTGGTCAGCACCTTTTACGAGGTACGGAGCCTGGCCAACGACCCGCGGCTGAGCAACGACACGAGCAACCGCCCACCCGGCTACGCCCGCCCCGGGCAACCGGCGGAGGAGACCGGACTGCCGCCCAGCTTCATCTTCACCGACCCGCCCAAGCACGACCGGCTGCGCGACACCATCAACCGGCCGTTCGGCCCGCCGCACAGCCCCAGGTTCCTGGACGGCCTGCGTGAAGAGTTGGCCAGGGCCGTCACCGAGCTGCTCGACGCCTTCGAGGGCAAGGACCAGGTCGACATCGTGGAGGACTTCGCCTACCCCCTTCCCGTCACCGCCATCTGCAAGGTCCTGGGCGTGCCGCGCGAGGACGAACCGCGCTTCCACGTCTGGGCCGATGCCCTGGCGTCGTCACTCGATCCCCACGCCGGCGACGACGACGGCCTCGAAAGGACACAGCGGGCGCGCCAGGAGTTGGGCGCCTACCTGTCCGATCTGATCGAGACCAAACGCCGCCACCCCGGCCCCGGGATGCTCAGTGCGCTCGCCCCTGACATGACACCGGCAGATCTGGAGGCCACCGCGGTGCTGCTCCTGGTCGCCGGCCACGAGACCACCGTCAACGCGATCACCAATACGACCCTCACCCTGCTGCGCCACCCCGACCTCCTCGATCGGTTCCAGAAGGACCCGGGCCTGGCCGTCCCGCTCATCGAGGAAGTGCTGCGGTACGAGCCTCCGGTCCAGTTCGTCCCGTGGACCACCGCCCTGACCGACATCGAGGTCGCCGGCACCACGATCCCCAAGGGCTCGCCGGTCTGGCTCATGCTGGCCGCTGCCAACCGCGATCCCCGGCGCTTCGAGGACCCCGACAGGTTCGATCCCGACCGCAAGGACAACGAGCACCTGGGCTTCTACACGGGCATCCACTACTGCTTCGGCGCCCCTCTCGCCCGCATAGAGCTCCATTTGGCTGTGCCCGAACTCTTCCGCAGGGTCAAGTTCTCCCGGCTGCTCGAGGACCCGCCGCCGTACCGCGCGAACGCGGTGCTGCGCGGCCCGCGCCATCTTCCCGTGGCCATCGAGGGCCTGACGGCCTGAGCACCCCCGCCGCAGGCTGGTGCGCCGGCCGGACAGGGTTGTTGGCGTACGTCTCCGTCCGACGTCGTCGATGTCGGCCGTGGATGTCAGAACCCTCGGCGACCGGGTCTTCTGCAGCGAGCGCCACACTCAGAACTGGCAGACTCCGGAACCACCGAGGAACCTGCAGCCGCTAACTTCGGCCGGACCTCCGGTGGGCCTACGGCCGTATGTCTCGTTCGGATGCGTTGGCCCTCGACCGCCTCGGGGACCTGGTTAAGGCAGGGGACTACGAGCAGGCCGAAGCCGGAGCGAGAGCACTGGCGGCCGCGCCACGGCGCCTTCGCAGACGAAACCCCCTAACGGTGTGGCATGCCAGGGCTTTGGCCACGGCGGCGGCCGTGGCTCACGGGCGTGGAGCGGAGGTACTGACCGAGTTGGAGGCGTTGATCGGGGAGTTGGAGTCGGCAGTGGGCGTCGATCCGGGACTGCCGTTGGTGGTTCGGGGGAACCGTGTGGTGGTCCTCATTCACCAGAGGCGCTATGCGGAGGCTGAGGCCGAGGCGAATGCCATACTGCGAGCCGCGACCCGCATAGCGCATCTCACTGAGGTGTGGAGAATCGAACTGTCCACTTTGGACGACCTGGCAGATGCGATGTGTGGGCAGGGCCGCTACGCGGAGGCCGAGGCCATTGCGCGGGGGAATTTGCCACGTGCGGTCGGGGGCACGGCTGCCGCTTTGCAGTGCCAGCTGGTGCGGAGCCTGACCGGGCAGGGCCGACACGAGGAAGCCTTGACGGAGGCGCGTCGCCACAGGTCAATTTGGGTTCGGGAGAAAAGCGGGGTCCTGGACATGGCCATTGCCACAGCCTTGCATGGCCTGGGTCGCCGCAGCGAGGCAGAGTCTGCAGCGCGACGGGCGTTGACCGACTGCGAGAGGTTTCTGCATCCGGCCCATCCTCGCATCCATGAGGCACGTGAGCTGGCGGTCCGGACTGCCGGCGAGGATCTGGCCTGATGGCTTCAAGGACCCTCAGCTTGGGAAGCTGCGATCATTTAAAGCCCGCTTCGGACCGGCCCTGACCTGTGCGAACGGCCATGGAACGGCCCCCTCAGGCTAAGCCGCTTTCACTGAGACTCCCCGCTGTTCCCCGCTCGATCTGGTGCGCTCGTGCATGCGGGAACTCTGGGACGTCAGGACCACGAGTAGAGCGTGCCCGTTCCGTAAGGCGTGCCGCTGTGCGGATGCTCTTCGGGCAGCGGGGCCCGTACAAACTGAGCGCAGTGCTCGTTGCACGCACCGATTGTCTCGAAGTTCCGGCGAGCCTTCCACAGGCTGAGGCCGTGGTTGGGGCCTCCGTGTACCTCATTGGCGTCATGCTCGTCCTGACCGTGGTCCTCCCAGCTCGTGCTCCTCGGAACAGCTCTCGATTTGAGTGAGTGGGTGGCAGCGATCGAACGCAAGTTTTAGCACTTCACCCTAGAGTGAGCTGATCGACTCCTGTGTTGGATGAGCCGGGAGTTGGTTCTCAAAGGAAAGGGGCGGGAAGCAACTGATGTCCGGATTTTGGGGTGGGCGGATCCGAAGACCCGCTGTGGTAGGAGCGAGCGGGGCGTTGGTGGCGGCCTCGGTGCTGCTCGCGCCCGTGGCGAGTGCCGCGGAGGGCGAACTCGCCACGGTAGGCCTGGTCTCCTCGGTACAGGACCCGGCACACCGCAGCGCGTCGAGTTCCGAGTTGGGAGACGGTGGCCGCGTCGAACTCGTCGACGGGCGGAACCTCCGGGTCACGGCGGACCCGGGAGGCTCCGGGGGTCACCCGGCCCGCTACTCGGTCGCCGCCATGAACGGCACGCTGTCCGTACGGCCGACAGGAAAGTCCGCGGCAGACCGTACGGGTGCGAAGCTTCCGCTGACTGCGACGGGTACCGTGCGCAGCGGTCTCAGGACGGCGACCGCCACCGCGTCGACGTACACGGTGAAACTGAGCATCACGCACGCCGACGTCAGATCCAAGCTCTTCTACGTCTGGAACCGCAAGACCTGGACGTCGTACGCCGTCAACAGCGACACCGCAGGCGGCACGGCGAGCGTGAAGCTGCCGCCGGGCGACTACTTCTCGGTGGCGTTGCACAACGACTGGTTGGAGCCGAGCTACCTGCTCACTCGTACCTTTACCGTCGGTTCGGCCGCCACCACGGTCACTTTCGACCAGAACGCGGCGAAGGAGACCGCGATCCGCACCGACGACACCACCGCCACCCGGGACTCCTCTGCCGTGTGGATCAGCGTCCCGGGCGGCGACCTGGCGGGCTTCGCCGGCGGCGGGCCCGAGAAGGTGTACGTCACCCCGTTCTCGGTGCCCGGTGTCTCGCTGCGACTGCACGAAGTGCTCGGCAAGAAGGGCTCCTCCGCAAGCGTTCCGAGCCCCTACCGCTACGACCTCACGCACAGCTACACCACGACGGTGCCCACCTCGCCCGTCACCACGGTCCGTACCTCCGCCCTGGCGAAGACCGTCACGAAGGTCAACGCCCCGGGCACCCGCACCACCGCGTACCTGCAGAGCTCCCCTTCTTTCGGTGAGTGGACGGGCGTGTTCATCGGCGGCTCGGTGCCGGCCGCCGGTTCCCTCACCGAGTACGCCACCCCGGGCGTCACCTACAGCCGCCTCCTGAACTACGGCACCGGCGACCTGAACCTGAACCTTCCCGATCGCACCCTGCCTGCCGGGACCAGCGCGGGCGAGGTCCTGGGCGCGGCCCCGCTCCAGCCGGTGCGCGGCCCGTCGATCGGCTCGCAGCGGTACTACGGGAAGATCTCGCTGTACGAGGGAAACGCCTTCGGCGACGTCGCGGGCCACTCGGGCTCCGACTTCCGCGCGACCAATTCCTACAAGCTGACGTCGGACGGCGTCACCTATGCCCAAGCTTCGGGACTCGACAGCTCCCACGGTCTGATGTCGTCGAGCCTGCCGTCATTCGAGAGGGCGTACGCCCTCGACCAGACCGTGCACCGCCGCGTCCCTTACTCCTCGTTGTCTACGGACGTGCACAACGAGTGGACGTTCCGCTCGGGTTACGCGGAGGGCAGGGAACTCCCGTTGATCGATGCCCGGCTGAAGGTCTCGGGGCTTGACAGCCTGGGCCGTGCGGCTGCCGGGACGGTCCGGATCGACGCGAGCGCGAGCACCCGCAACACTGCCGCGGCCGAGGCGAACACCAAGGTCACGGGCCTCGCGTACTCCACGGACGACGGCACGAGCTGGACCGACCTGCCCGTCGCGGCCGACGGCTCCGCCACCCTGGACGTACCCGCCACCGCTTCCTTCGTCACCCTGCGCGTCACCGCCGACGACGACCGAGGCGGCAGCCTCCGCCGCACCCTCGTGCGGGCGTTCGGGGGCCCGGCCACGCCGAGCGACGAGACGGTGGGAGCGACCCGTATCTCGAACGTCGTGGTGAACGGCGGAAAGCCGGTGGAGCTGACCGACCAGCCGCTCCAGTATTTCCAGGCGAAGTTCACCGCGACCGACCCGTCGGGAATCGCGAACGGCGACATGTACCTCTACCGGGGGTCGTACGCCACCCCCGACGCCATCCTCTACGGCACCTGGACGGCGACCTGTACCAAGACGAACGCGACCACCTCCACCTGCGAGACGGAGTTTGCCTACATCCAGCCCCGCTGGACCCTCGGCCGCAACTCCCTCGCCGGTACCTGGAAAGCCGCCGTCTGGGCCGAGTCCGCGGACGGCACGGGGCACGTGGATCTGCACGCCGCCAAGTCGCCGTCCGTGCTGCGCGACGCGTCGGTGACGGCCGACGCGTCTCCCGAGCCGGTGACTAAGGGCAAGACGATCACCATCACGGGCAAGCTCTCCCGCGCGGACTGGGAGACGCTCGGCGGCTACCACGGATACGTCGGACAGAAGGTGATGCTCCAGTTCCGCAAGAAGGGGGCGTCCGCGTACACGACGGTGAAGACGGTCTCCACCAGCAGCACGGGAGGCCTGAAGACCACGGTGAAGGCATCGACGGACGGCTACTGGCGGTACGCCTTCACCGCTACGTCCACCACCGCGACCGCCACCTCCAGCGGCGACTTCGTCGACGTCCGCTGATCTAACTCACCCTGCCGGGCCCCTGGATCGATCCGGGGGCCCGGACCGCCTACCACCTCGGTCTCGCGCAGGCGTAGGCCGCGGTGCCGGCGGTCTGGAGGAGCAGGGTCGTCCAGGTACCCGCCGGTGTGCCGGGCGGCAGCAGCAGCCAGGTCGCCATCCGCATGGGCGTGCTCGTGGCGAGCGGGGCGAAGAACGAGAACAAGAGCCGGGCGAACATCGGCGGGTACGGCGGCCGGCGGCGGCTCGGCATGGTGGGCTCTGCGCTGGAAGGCGTCAGCGAGGCGGCGCGCCGCGATCGTCCACGGCCAACCCGTGGCCGTCCCACCCATCCAGACGCGGCCCGGCTTTGCCACGCGTGACTGACAGCTGGCACCGTCGATGCGCGCCGTCTGAGCCTCAGCCGAAGACAGTCAGCCACGACGGCGGGTGCCCCCGACCATGAAGCAGACTCCAGCGATCTCAGGCAGAACAGCCCAAAGCTGGTGGTATGCGGGCTAACCTGCTACTCCAATGCCTTGGGGGATGTATGGGACTGCGCATCAACAAGTCGTTCAAGATTGCGCCAGGCCTGCGCGTTCGACTCGGCAGCAAGTCGAGCAGCCTGAGTATCGGAGGCAAGGCCGGGCGGGTCACCATGAACAGTCGCGGGCGGCGGACCACGACAGTGCGCCTTGCCCCTGGAGTGTCGTACTCCACCTCTAGCTCTCGCTCGGGCTCTAGCCGTACAAAGCCCAAGCCGACCCGCCCTGTTCCAGAAGTCCCAGCGGCTCCTACGGTGAGCGCTCCCCTTGGTCCGCTCATCGCACCGCGCCGAAAGACGATTGACGGCTGGATTGCGGCAGACCTACGTGGCGTCGTCGTTCACCGGCGGGCCCTCGACGACGTGCGTATCCCGTTGGCCCAGCTCGTCAGTGCAGAGCTGGACGGTAAAGAACTGACTCTGAAAACCTCAGACGTGGTGACGTACCGCCTGATGCTGACCACGTTCTCCGCCGCGCGAGATCTCCACTACGTAGAGACCTTGGCTCGTGCCGCACGACTGACTCAGAGCTGACCTCAGCAACAATCTGGTCTCCTGCGACACCCGCTTTAGGAGTTCGATCCCGCCCCTGCGCGGCTGCGGTCCAACTAGGACTTGTCCGGCCGATCATGTTCGTAGCCAGATGACGAGGGCTGCCGCTGTGGTGGTGCCGAGGTAGACGTATCGGCGCTTGTCGTAGCGGGTGGCGACGGCCCGGTGCTGCTTGAGCCGGTTGATGGCCCGTTCGATGGTGTTGCGTTTCTTGTACCGATCTT
>NZ_JBEXHZ010000046.1:0-41995 GCF_040608315.1 Streptomyces sp. NPDC005195 | reverse complement strand
CTCGGCCAGATCAGCCCGATCGCCTTCGAGCAACGATCAACTACGCTGGCCTCTGCCGCATGACAACCGGTGTCCGCGATCAAGGGTCAGGGCCCCACCCTCCCGACATCGTCACACCGCCGTGACCTGCACACTCACGAGATCACCGCGACTTTGCAATCGCCCTGTCCAGAACACCTCCAGACGCCAGAGAAACCATGAGCAATCCCTACCCAACCGTGTTGATGCGCCATCCGGCCGTGGACGGCCACAAGGCCGTCACGCGCCCAGCTACGGGGCCGATACCGCCGCAAGTGACCTGTCGCGCAGTGGGAACAGCGTCCTCTCGCGGCCGTCAGGGCGACCTTGGTACGTGCTCGACCGCGTCTCGCACAGTCCTGGGTCTCTCCCCCCGCGCAGGGGCAGCAGATCAGACGTCGGCGGACTGCCGACACTCTGCCCCGAGAGGAACGGGGTCAACACGTTCTCGTCCGGGCCTCTACCGAGTTGTCGGCGCGCCAGTGGACTCGTCATCGGGGCCCAGGCCCAAAGCCTTGCGGATTTCCCTCCGGCTTGTGATGCCCAGCTTGGAGAATATTTTCTGCAAATGATTGTCCACGGTACGGATCGACACGACAAGCTGTTCTGCAACCTCTGCACTGCTCATGTTGCGTGCCGCCAGTAGTGCAATCTGCCGTTCACGTCCGGTCAGCTGAGCCGCGGAACCCATGGAGATCGATATCGGCGTGCGAACTCCCGGGCATTGATCGAACAGTCCGGTAGCGGTTCGCATTGCTTTGACTGCGGCACGTTTATCTCCCCGACGCGCATATATTCGCGAGGCATCAGCATGCGCTTCCGCGGCGAGCAGGCGGGCTCCGCATTTTTCAAATTCTTCGCCTGCAGTCTCCAGTGTGGAGGCATCCGACCGTGCCAGGGCTTTGATGTACTGTACTCGCGCCGAAAGCAGCGGACCTTCGGGGGGCGGGACGTCTTGAATGTGGCGGGCGGCCGTTTTGGGATCGCCCAGGCGGGCAAGGGAATGGGCTGCCTCCAGCCTGATTGTTTCTCTGCGGCCTTCGGTCTTCTCAACGACACCCATGAGTAGTTGCTGCCCGAGAGCGATGTTTCCGTCGGCAACTGCGGCCCATGCTTCTGCGACGCCGTGTGCTCCGACTGCGTAGGCAAGAGAGTCGCCTCCCGCGCCGATGCCGGCTCGGGCTCGCGCCATCGCCTGCGCGTCGCCGACCAGAGATCCCGCCTGGAGCAGACAGCACTGCAGGTAGGTTCGCCCGAGGGGCCAGCCCTGCTCGACTCTGCTGGCGAGGACCCGCGTCAACCGGTCAGCTGCTTGGCGCGCGTCTCCTCGCAGAAGTTCTGCTTCTGCCCGGACGCCCTCGAGCATGGCGCGACCGCTGGGCGAGTCACGGTAGGTGTCGGAGTTCTCAGCTTCACCTAGCAATGTGAGGGCGTCCGCGACAGCACCGGATTGCATCAGTGCAATCGCCTGGGCAAGATCCTTCATGATCGGATGGTGACTGAGAAATATATGGCTGTGGCGGTGAGATTCTGGCGAACTGAGGGCATCCACTGTGCGCGCGGCCTCTTCCGGCCGTCCGTCGTGAGCCAGGAGCAACCCCAGCGTTATACACGCTTCCCAGCGAACATACGGGTCTGGTGAATCCTTGTAGAAGCTGAGCAGGCTTTCTGCTTCCGACTTTCGGTTCAGATGCAGTAGGAACTTCGCTCTCCTGACCTGCAGAAGGCCACTGTAGTCCACGTCGGGCAGAGTTTTATCGTCTGCTGTGTCGGCGCCGTTTTGTGCGGCAGCAGCCTGGGTCAGAATATCCTCGGCCTCTTGGAATTTCTCCAGCCCTTCCAGCGCTGTGGAGCGGGCGAGCCCCACTATTGCCATCTCGCGGGGACCGCGAAGCGTGGACCAGGCGGCGGCGAGGACTTCGCTTGCCGCCTTATAGTCGGCTGTCATCCAAAGCACTGTCCCGAGGAACGTTGCAGTTTCCGCCGTCGGCGCTATTTTCCAAGCCGCCTCCGCAAGATGTCGAGCCTTTTTCAGATCGAGGGTCGCAAATGAGATCATCGCAGCATCCATGAGCACGGCTGGGCTTGCGTTCTCCCCCAGTTCAATGCTCCAGAGCGCAACTCTCAACGCAACGTCACTCCGGCTTCCGGAGTCTTCACGGTACAGATCTGACAGCTCACGTATGCGGCGGCGCCGCTGCAGCGAGGGGAGAGAATTCCGAAGTATTTCGCTGTACAGGGGATGGACGAAACGAACTTCTTCTTCGGCGCCCTCTTTCCGGATCGCCAGGACTGATCGACTCTCAAGCTCTTCCAGAAGTGAGATGTCGCATATTTGTAGCAGACGCCGGAGGATGACTGGTTCCCCTACGGCCACAGTCTGCAGTAGCGTCACTTCCGCGGGCGAGTTTTCTTTGATCTGCCCTTTGAAGAGATCTTCGAGACGGCTCTCGGTGGCAATTTCTCCCGACAGCGACCACACTCCGTTTTCGAATGTGAGCACATTTCTTCTCTCGCTTGCGAATATCAGCTCTCGCAGCATCAGCGGGAGGCCATTGCTCAGGCGGTGAAGCTCGGATGCAGTGATCGAGTCAATGGGACCGCCCGCAATGACAGAGGCAAGCTGAGCGGATTCTTCCTCATTGAACGACCGAAGATCGACCCGTTCGAGCAGGCCCTCTTTCCACAGCGTAAAAACATTCGGACTGGACGCTGCATCGTCTCGACAGGTAGCCACAACGACGACATCGTGGTGACTGATCATCTGGTGCACGAGGAGGCTGGATGCGTTATCGAGATAATGTATGTCGTCAATGCAGAGGAGGAGGCGCTTCCTGCCCGCACTTCTCTTCAGGGAAGCGGCCGCTCCAGCCAAAACGAAATGCGGTTCAGCCGTCGCACTCGCCTCGGGTGAAAGCCACGGCGCGAAGGCACCCAGTGGCAGTTCCTGAGAAGCGTGCGTCGCCGAGACATTCAGCGAACGGTAGCCGTGCTCGATCGCAAAATCATTCGCATGGAGTGCGAGGCGCGTCTTTCCCGCGCCGGCAGGACCGACAATGATCAGACCTCCCGCTTTACCCTCCCTCAGGAGCTCCTCCACGCGCCGCTGTTCAACAGCGCGACCGACCAGAGGCCACTGCGTATCCATGAAGCCTAGGGTACCGCTTGAGGTGTAAAGCCGCAGCCGTGGCAAAGTCTCGGGTGATCTGCGTGATCTCGTCAAAAGGATGCGCAGGACAGCGGAATTCAAGTACCCGAGCACTCTTGATATTCGCCGCCGTATCAGGCGTCCCCCGGATCAGTTTTCTCCTGTCGAGCAGAGGCAGTGGCCGATCGGATTCCTGCTCGCAAATGGAGAAGCGTTGGGTAGGTTGCTGCATCGTCAGAGCTTGTGTGACGTGAGGAATCAGCCCGCGCATGACTGCGGGAAAGGCTGAAATATGCAGACCGCCTGTGTCGACGGAAGCTTTTCACTCACCTGACTGCAATGAATCGGAGGATGTTCGGTTCGTGTTCTGCCAGAAGAGCAGAGCGGCGCGAGTCAGGCGAATCATCCGACCGTAAGGCTGAAACACCGGCTGGCCGATCTCTGATTCTACTCCGGCCAGTAGTCGACATACGGAAAGTGGAGTCATGCCAAGCATATCGGCAGCGTGCGTGAGGGAACCTGCACGCGCTACGGCCTGCAATGCTTCCACTTGTTTCGCGTCGAGCACTTCGTCGCCCCGATCAGGAATTATCGCGGTCTCCCCTGAGTGCGCTCCAAGCGGTTGGCCGCGATCCTTTCAGCGGATTTCTGGATCCTCTTCGGCTACCATCTCTCGTGGATCAGATTTGCGTCATGAGTAGAGAATGCTCATCGTCGATCGCGTTTACAGAATCAGCAGAGCATGGAAATTGATTGCTTTTCCTCGACCGGACCAACAGGGTGCATTGCCTGCTGGGCGTCGCGGGCAAAGTCTGCAGGCTCAAGGGCCCCACTGGAGGGCTCATCGGTAGTTGAGCTCGGCGAGTTCGGTGGCGAGCTTGCGGGGTAGCGGGGTGTGCCCCGCAAAGCGCATGGCGGTGTTGCGCAGAAGGCGTGCAGCGGGGTTGCGTGTGGTGGCGATGCGCGTCATGCGGTCGGTGAAGGCGACGACGCGTTCGGCGATCGGTCGTCGGCGGGCTTCGTAGCCGTCGAGGGTCCCGCCGGCGAACGCGGTTCCCAGAGCGTGGCCGTCCTGGATGCCGGTGTTCATTCCCTGTCCGCCGGCGGGGCTGTGGACGTGCGCTGCGTCTCCGGCGAGGAAGAGCCGCCGCGCGCGGTAGTGGTCGGCGACCCGGTGGTGGACGCGGAAGCGTGACGACCAGGCAACGTCGGTGACTGTGGCCTGGCCGGGCGTGCGTTCGTCGAGAAGTTGCTGCACGAGGGTGAGGTCGGGGTGTTCAGGTGCCTGGTCGGTGGTGGCAACGATGCGGTAGTGGCCGCCAGGTAGCGGGGCGACGACCAGGAGGCCACTGGCCCCGAAGGTCAGGGAGACCTCAGCCGGGCCCGGGGCCCAGTCCATCACGACGTCGGCGAGGACGAACGACTCGGCGTAGGCGCTGCCGGTGAAGCCGATTCCGGAGGCCTCTCGCACCGTGCTGTGCCTGCCGTCCGCCCCGACCGCGTAGGCGGCGCGCAAGGTGTGTCCGGTGTTGGTGGTGAGGGTGACGCCTTGTTCGTCCTGGACCACGGTGGTGACCTGGTGGGGGCGGTGGACGTCTCCGCCCAGGGATCGCAGCCGTGCCAGCAGGACGGCTTCGGTTTCATACTGCGGAACCATGAGGGTGTAGGGGTGCGGGGTGGGGAGCTGGTCGAAGGGCACGGTGAGGAGTCGGCGAGCGCCGTCCCGGACGGCGAATCGGGTGAGTTTTACGCCTCGGCTGATCAGTTCGTGGGAGGCGCCGAGTTCGTCGAGGACCTCAAGGGTGCGGGCGTGCACGACTGCCGCGCGTGAGGTGTTGGTCCCTTCGTCCTGCTGGTCCAGCAGGACGAAGTCGATGCCGGCGAGTGCCAGGGTCACCGCGAGCGCGAGGCCGGTGGGGCCGGCGCCTACGATCGCGACCTCGGTGCGGCCGGGCAGCAGGGGGGCAGGGCTGTTCAAGGTGGGCCTCCGGGAGCAGCGCGAATCGAATGCCAACGTGCGTTGGCAAACGGGTGTTGATAGAGTGCACGCAACACCCCTGGCGAGTCAACAGGCGTTGGCCTACAGTTGTAGGCATGACGCAGGACATCGACAGCCCACCTTCAGGCGCCAGACGCTCCGACCGCACCCGGGCAGTGATCCTCGACGCGGCCCGCCGCCGCTTCGCCACGCATGGCTTCGAGCGCACGACGATTCGCGCCATCGCCGCAGACGCCGACATCGATCCGTCGATGGTGATGCGCTATTACGGCAACAAGGCTCAGCTCTTCGATGCCGCACTCGACATCAACCTGCACCTGCCCGACCTGTCCGTCGTGCCCGCGGATGAGCGCGCCGCAACGCTGGTCCGGCACTTCCTGCACATCTGGGAGCAGGACGAAGCCGACGATGCCCTGCTTCTGCTTCTGCGCTCGGCTGTCACCAACGAACAGGCCGCCGCTCACATGCGCGCGATCTTCGCCGCACAGGTCGCGCCTATACTCGCCGGCCCGGCCGGCCCCGAACAGGCTGCACGAGCCGGTTTGGCCTCGGCCCAGCTCCTCGGCCTCGCCCTCACCCGTTACATCCTGCGCATCCCGGCCGTCGCCCACCTCTCCCCCGAACAGGTCGTCGCCACCCTTGCCCCCGCCATCCGCGTCACCCTTGAACAGGAGTGACCCAGGGACTGGCCAGTTGTCCATCCGGCGCCCGATGGAGGTCCGGCGGCCGACCGCACCCCGCAATTCCCGGAGCGTGTCCGGCTCTTTCAGGTGCGGCTTCGAGAAGGTCCCCTCACGAGCCTGAATTCGGCCATGAGCAGGCCAGGCGCCCTCCGAACGGTGCCGACTCGGGCGAAGCCGAGACGTTCGTACAGGGGGATGGCCGGCCGGTTGTCCGCACCCGTGCTGACCAACGCCGTGCCGCCGGGAGACAGCCCGGTCACCAGGTGACCGAGAAGGGTCCGTGCCGCACCGCGGCGGAAGAACCCCGGATCGACGCACAGACGATCGATGCCCATGCCGTCCTCCCCCTCCAGAGGCCGCCAGGCGATGAATGCGGCAATCCGCCCTTGGGAAGTGACCATCCCGAGCCAGTTCAATGGCTGGGCCTGCATCTCCTCCACGGTCTCAGCAAGTGCGAGGGTCAGGGACGGCGGTCCCGTCGGGCTGCGGCATTGTCCAGTTCTCATGCAGAGTCCGGGACAGCAACTCTGCCTGCGACCGTGGTAGTTGGCCTGCGCTTCGCTTGGTACGGGCCTTGACGAGCCAGGGTCCGATCATGACGCGCTCGTCATCGACCTCGATCCATTCACGGGCGCCGGGAGCGCGTCCCCAGCGCTGGACGAAGAGCCGGAGAATCTCGGCGGTCTGTGTGAACGTGCGCCGCCGTGGTGTGACCGGCCCGCCCGGAGTGGGCTTCTGGCCCAGCGAGCGCCGGGGAGGTCCCACGTCCGGGGGCGTCCGATGGCGCTCCCGTGGATCACCACGGACGATGGTGACGAACCGTCGGCACGGCAGCGGATCCCCCGCGGCCGCGCCGTGCACGTATGTCCCGGCACGGCATGCGTGCCCGGCGCGGTCGCGGTCGCGGTCTCAGGAGGTGATCGGGTGCGGAATTCCCTCACGCCCCACGCGGGCTTGCACCCGAAAGTGCTGAGGCCCTCGCTGAACACCCGGCGGGCCCAGCTCAGCGTGGCAGGAATCCTGCTGGTCCTCCTCGGGACGATAGGGCTGCTGGGCTGGTTCGGTCTCGGCAACTTCGCCCATGCCCTGACCTTCCCCGGTCGCCTCACCGGTGCCGTCCTCATCGCGGTCGCTTTCACCACGCTCCTGGCTGCCTGCGCGGTCCTGGACCACTGGGTCGGGCACACCTTCCAGTACTCCGGCCTCGTCGCACTGATGGGTGTGTTCTTGGCGCTGCTGACCGACGCCCTGCTCATGCTCAGGACGCTGAAGAACGGCGATCTGGTGGTCTTCCCAGCGCTTCTCGGCGCACTCGCGGCGGGGGCGGCATGGGCTCTCTTCGTCGTGTGGCGGACGTCGGTCACGATCCCCGCCCCGAAGCGGGTGGCCGCTGCGCTGCTGGTCTCCTCGATCCTCGCCGTCGCAAATTTCGGCTATCAGAACCTTTATCTGCCGTACCGGCGTGAGGCCAGGCCTCTCATCACGTTGTCCGTGGGGAAGGCTGTGTTGAGCAAGGATCGCAAGGCGTTCGCCGTACCTGTTGACATCACGCTCAAGAACCAAGCCGACGTGGGGTTCTATGTGCTCGGCACGGAAGTCCACGCCATGGGGGAACGGGTGCCGCTGAGCCCCAAGGACCGCCTTCGCGAGCAGTGGCGAAACGATGCCGAGCAGTTTGCCCGCTCCTTGGGTGAGATGAACCCGCTCTCCCGCAGGGAGATTCACCAGCCTGGCGAGTTGGTGGAGGCAAAACCCTGGATGTCGCTCGGACACTGGATCGAGCCGGGCGACGCCTTCGCCACGCGCATGGTGATGGAACTCCCCTTGGACACGCGGTATGACCAGGTGGCCTTGTATGCCTCGGCGAGCCTTGCGCGCAAGGACCAGATCGTGCTGGAGTCACCGCTCAACTTCGTGAGGACCTCCTGGGGTGGTGGCTACGTCCCGAAATGGGTGAAGGACCAACAGAAGATCGGCCTCGACTCCCTCCTCTTCACTGCCCGGCTGCACGAGAACAACGCGATCGACGAGAACACCACGGAGCCGCGCTTCGTCAACGTCTATTGGACGTTCGGCGCGCACGGTGCGATCCTGCAGTCCAGCATCACGCGCAAGGACGAAGATGACAACAGCAAGTTGTCCGGGGAGGAGCAACGGGAGCTGGTGAGCCGGTACGGTCTCGTCGATCTCGTCGCTGGCCCCGTCGAGCGGACCCTGTGGGACATCAAGAACCAGCGCTGAGCCCCTCCAGCCAGGCCACCAGCGCGAGCGAGCTGTTCATCCGGTCCCAGGCGTACGCGTCCCCCATGCCGAGCTGCGCCTCCCGCACAGCCCGGCACAGCGTCTCGACGTCGAACATCTCCGTGACGAGCGGATGCTGGGCGGAGCGGCACAGGCCGATGAGTTCCTCGCCGTGTCTGCGCAGGCCGCGTGCGTAGAGGTCGTCGAAGGGGACTTTGACCGCCCTGTCGCGGATCGGGGCCGGGAGCAGGTCCGCCAAGGCCTCACGGAGAACGGCCTTCGGACGGCCCGGCCGGAACGTGGCTGCCGCGGGGAGGCGGCTCATCGTGGCGACGACCTCGGGGTCGAGAAAGGGGTGCGAGAGGAAGAACCCGTCCTGTGCGGCCCGATGCCAGGACAGCGGATCGGGGGCGGCGAGGTAGTTGGCGGCGTCGTACAGCGACTGTTCCGGTCTGCGCCCGAAGACGAAGCGGCTCTCCGCGATGCGGGCCTCCCGGAACCCGTGAGCCCGCGCGAATCCGGGCCGCAGCCATCGGGGGCGGGCGAAGGTGCCGAGCCCGCCCAGCACCGTTCCGCCGCAGGACAGTGCGGTGATCCGTTCGGCCGTGAGCGGGAGAGTCGGCTGGACCACGTAGGCGTGGACGACGTCCCGCAGGCCCCGTTCGCTCCCTGCGGCCCAGGCGCGTGCCTGCCGGGTCATCTGCCGGAGCTGGCCCGTGCGGGCGAGCCTGTGCAGGTGGAAGGGGTTGGCGTCGGCGACCGGATCGGCCCCGCACCCGGTCAGGAGGGTGTCGCAGCCAAGTCCCGCAGCTGCGCCGTGGAGTCTGCTCCAGAACGGGGCGCGGAACGCGTGCGCCTGAGGTTCGTCCGCGTCTCCCGCGTGGTGGCGGAAGTCGTCGAAGTCGGCCACGTCGTCGGCGTCGACGATCACCGGGCGGGCCGCTGGGGTGTGCCGGCGGATCTCCGCCAGTGCGAGGTCGATGTACGGCTGCTCCGCGGCCAGCTCCCCCTGGGAGAAGCGCCCGGCGAGCAGGACGAGCTCTCGCGGGCAGCCGGACCCCATGGCCAGAAGACGCGCGGCGAGCAGCGCGACACCCGTGGAGTCGGTGCCGCCCGAGACATGGCATGCCGTCGTCGTGCCCATACGGCGTCCGACGGCGTTCTCCAGCGCCAGGCGCAGGTCCTGCGCGGCCTCGTCGAGGCGGGGTCCGTCGGCTGTCGGCGCGGGCGCGTCACCGGCGGGACGGGCGCGGCGCAGCGTATGACCGCGCAGCTGCCCGGTGAGGGACAGCTCCACCACCTCACCGCCGAGGACGCGGTGCACGCCGGTGAACGGGGTCATGTCCGTGTGCGGTTGCGCCATGTTCCCAGTGAGGTACCGGCAGAAGTAGCGGGGGTCCAGCCCGTCGGCGCTGCCCAGGGCTCGGGCGGACGTGCTCACGGCGTTCACGCGGTCCCCAGTCACCCTGAAGAACAGGGGGATGCGTGCCTGCTCGTCGCGGGTCAGGAAAATGCGGTCGCGGCACACCAGTACGGCCGCGTAGTCGCCGGCCGGTGACGGCAGGGCCGCTCCCTGCCGTCCGTAGGCGTCGAGGAGGGCGTGCGCGCCCGTCACCCGGTCGCGGGCCGAGCCCACCCAGCCGACGACGGCCGCGGTGCCGGCCGGCGAGGAGACCGTCGTCACGAGTCCATGACGCGCCATGGCGTCGGCAGCCCGGAGCTTCGGGGCGCCGCCCGCCCACTCGAGGCGGAGGGCATCCATGTCACCGTCCCCCGCCGTCGATCGAGAGCACCGGGTCGAAGGCGTGCCCTTGCGGATCGGCGTCCGGGATGCACTGACCGGCCGAGACCGTCCAGGCGTGCAGGGCGAACGGGTGCTCGCGCACACCGACGTGGAGTACGGCCTCCAGACCGGACCGGCGCAGCAGGACGAAGGCTGTCACCGCCTCGGACTTGCAGTCGCCGTCGACCAGCCAGCTGCCGCGGCTGTGCGCCTGCACCGCTCGCTTCAGCCGTCGGACCTCCTCCGCGGAGGGCACGTCCGCGCGGGCGTATTCCGGGGCGGCCAGGGACAGCAACCGCAGGACCCGCCCGAATCCCACGGTGCGGATCAGCAGGTGCACTCCGCGCAGCCAGGGGCCGACATCGGCGTCGGCGTGCTGCTTGCGGCGGTCCCGGACACAGCCGGCACGCAGGAGGACGGTGACGAGCTCGGCGCGTTCCTGAGGGGTTCCTTCAGCGAACTTACGGAGATCCGCCGTCGCCATCCCCAGGAAACGCGTCCGTTTCCAGTCCGCGATCAGCGCCCCGTCAGACATCCCGCTGACACGGCAGTGCGGTGACAGGATCCTTGCCATGGCTGCCAGGGCATCGGTGTCCTCTGTCACCGCACTTCCTCCCACGTTCAACTGTGAACAGCGTCACGACAGGTAACCGTGACCGTCGTAGAGTCCGCCGCTGAAGCCCCGGATCAGACGGCCGTTGCCGAGAAGGACCAGCCGGTGCGACTGACGACGCCGCAGAAATCGGAGAAACATCGCCCACCTCCAGATCGGGCAGGGCCACATCAACTCCAGGCTACTCTGCCCGGAACGCCCCGCAACCGCACTGCCGACCCCGATCAGGCCGGCTTCCACGATCGTGGCGCCACACAGGACTACACACCGTCAAACTGCCGTGCACGCAGGGACTTTGCCCACGATCACGGTCGTCCGCCCAGGTCGCGGTCGGCCGGTCGGCGGCGCACGCAGGATGCAGGGGGATTCAGCCCCGCGAGCCGGTGGCCGATCCGTGAGGCCGAGCCAAGGAGGTCAGCCATGGGTCACTCCGAACCCCGGCCGGGCGGCACCGAATCGGAGAACCATCCGTGGAGGATCCGCCTCGTCGAGCACCCGAAGCGCTTTGAAAAATCGTCACACTTGTGGGCCGCTAAAGGGACAGCCCACAAGGTTCTGCACGCCATGGACGATGCCGACTGCCGTGCGGGCCGAGGCCCGTGGACGGCACGGGGGCAAAGAATTCCGAGCGCTGGGAGATGCACCGCGGCGGCAGCCTGTGGGTCAGGGGACCCCGGGTTCCGGGCTGAAGGCGATGCCCGTGACGGCACCGCCGACTGTCATGTCCCGCCGCGTCCCGATGCCGGTCGGGCGCACCCGCAAAAGGGTGTCGCTGCCTCCACTGGCGAAGCGCTTGCCATCGGGGCTGAAGGCGGTCGCCTGGCAGGAGCCGTCGTGCTTGACCTCGAGTGCCACGGTACCGAGCTCACTCATGACCGGCTCCTCCTACCGACCTCCTGCCCGACCGACCGCAGTGCGACGTCGAACGTCGCCGCTCCGCGGCGCACGGTCACGGGCCATCGTCGCCGGGACAAGACCGTCCGGGTTGCCGAAGGGCCGTCACCGGCGAAGTGGATCAACTCGTGGCCGACGTGCTGGAGGGCCTCGACGAGCGCGAGCGCGCAGAACGCGTCGCGGCCGCCGCCGGTGCCGCGGGCGCGCTGCCCCAGCTTGAGCAAGCACTGCGGGCCCTCGCCGCCGTACCGGTGACCCGGCTGCCCGAGCTGCTGCTGGAGGTCATCGACGTCCACTCGCACCGCCTGGGCGCGTGGATCACCTCACTGGCGTCCAAGCGTCTGGCCGAGTTGCGGGCGTCCGGCGCCGAGGGCGTCCGGTTCGGTGGATGGAGGACCTGCGGCCGCCGGAGCCGAGGGAGCAGCTCGACGTCGAGCTGGACGACGGGGCGACCACCGTCGAGCTGTCCGGGAAGGACGGCTACATCCACGCCCCCTCACTGCACCACGCGGCCACGGCCGCCGTCCTGCGCTCCGGCTTCCTCGGCAACCCCGACGAGCAGAGCTACGCGGTCAACCTCACCTCCCGCCGCACCCGTATCGCACGCTGGCTGCTCGACGGTGTACGGCAGGGGCAGAACCTGGGCTCGCTGCTGGGCTACCGGTTCGAACGGGCACTGCACGATGCCGAACTGGACCATCTCGTCGAACGGTTCCGCCGGCAGTTCCCCCTTCCGGTCGTGCCCGAGACGCGGGCCCAGGACCCGGACGCGGATCTGTGGGCGCGCAGTGCGGAGGCCGTCTCCGCACGCAACGTCGTCGACGGCATGGCCCTCGCACGGGCCGGGGCCGATGCGTCCGACTGGGCCAGTGTCATCGATGGGGCGCCGGTGGTCGCGTCGGATAGCGACCGGGCGGCGGTGAACCCGCTGCTGGCCGACCTCACCGACGCGCTGGACGCGGTCGGAGACCTCGTGCTGGCCGAGAGTGTCCACAAATCGGACGGCAGCCCGATCCGCGCGGGCCTGACCGCCGACACCCTCGGCTGCGGCGAGGACGTGCCGGACACGTTCCGTGTCCTGCGCCCCCCGCACCGGGTCAGCAGACTTGCGCCCGCCACCCGGTCTGCGTACCCGATGCTGACCGTGCGGCTGGAGGGTGAGCGGGAGACGTGGTGCTCACGGCCCCGCATCTCGATCAGGTCCTCGAGCTCGTGATGTCGACTGCCTGACAAGCACGTTGGCAGGGCCCGCGTGGCTGCGTTGGTATCCGGTCTTTTCGCGTGTGCTGTTCGTGCTGACGGGTGCCTCCCGTTCCAGGCTGAACGATCGGGTGGGTGATCTGCAGGCGATGGTGGCTCAGCACCCGCTCGTCGCAGCCTTTCCCCGTGAAGTCCGTTTGAGGGCGGCCGTGTTGGAGGATATCGAGGAGCACGGTCCTGCCCAGGCTGTGTGGGTACCGCTGGGCGGTGGTGAGCCGCGGTCGTGGACGGAGTTGTGAGGAGCTTCGCTGCGCTGGTCTCGGACCAATTGCCCGTGATCGCGAGGAGGAGTGTTCTGGCGGCCGACGCTCGATGCGTCGAATGCTCAGCGGTAGAGCGTCCATTGCTGGGAATTGCCGTCGGTGCACCTGACGAGCGTGACGTGGCGAGTGTCCCCCGATCCCTCGCCGAGGCAGGTCTTTGTCCCGTTGTTGATCAGCTCGAAGCCTGCGGTGGTGAAGTACGCATTCCACAGGGCTGCCGGGTCGCTGGACGAACACGGCTTCATCGTTGCCTTTCCGCTGCGCGCGACCAAACACAGTCGGCCAGGGTCATTGCGTGGTCCCGTCGGGCAGATACTCAACCGGCTGGTGCGCCACCGGCGGGCGTGCCCGGATCAGCAGATGGGCCCCGAATCCGAGATAGGCCTTCCACAACTCGCCCCCGGGGAAGCCCCGGTCCATGATGACGAGCATCTTGCTCGCCGAGGTTGCCAGAGTGATCGCCAACCCTCGCTCACGCTGTTGAATCCGCTCACCGCCGCGTCGATCTGCGCGTGCGTGCCGCACTCGGTCAGTGTCACCACCCGCACTTGAGGAACCCTGCCGGCCGGCCGTTTTTGACCGGCCCACCGAATGCGGCCCGGTTGGCCGGTGTGTCCGGCGCGTCCACGAACCCGTCCACCGCGGCCAGCGGCATCCTGCGGTAGAAGGAGCCCTCCGGGCTCACGGGGGCCAACGGGTCGGCCAGCTCGCGGAAGACGGCTTCCAGGACCAGCGGTCCCAGACGCCTGCGCGCCCGCGTGAACGAGGACTTGTTCGGGATGGTCCCGCTCAACTCCCGCATGCTGACCACCAGTTGCTCTACCGCATCGTCATAGGAGTCCTGCTGGAACAGCGCCAGGGCAAGCGTGAAGTAGACCATGAACCCGGCCGGCAGCGCGCCGGGCTTCTTGTCCCGGACCCGGCACTTCTCCAGCACCTCGGCGACCAGTTCCGGAGTCACCCACCGGGTCACCAACCCCCTGTCCCACATGATCGGACAACCCTACCCAAGGATGCATGTCTAGGTCGGCGGGGCGTACGACGCCCGACGACATCCCGCACCGCGCCGCGTGCGTTGCGGCAGGCGTTCATGCACCAGCCGATCGTGTTGTCGGTCACGCACGCTGATCCACATGGGGGAACTCGCGGCCCAGGCTGCCGCGCTCCCTGCGTGACATGTGAGCCGATTCCATGCTGATGCCATGCCCAACCTCACTCCAGCCCGCATCCTCCTTGGTCACCAGCCGGACAGGTTGCTGATGTCCCGTGACGGCCGCCTGCTTTACGCGGTCTGTGCCGCTGACGACGTCATCTGCGTGATCGACACAGCCATCGGCCGGCTGACGGGCACGATCGCCTGCCCCAACCTGCGCCGGCACGCCACTCTCACGCACGACGGGCGCCTCTATGTGATGGTCGATGAGGGCGTCGTGGCGATCGTCGACACCGTGGCCCGGTCGGTGACCGGCACCATCACGCTCGGCGGTCGCCCTTCCGAGGGCGTTGTCGCCCCGGACGGTCGGCTCGCCTATCTGCCTCTGGGGAATGTGCCGCTGGAGGGGCCGATGGGCATCGCGGTGGTCGACACTGCCGAGAACGCGGTCACCGGCACGTTCGAGATCGGTGTTCTGCCGTCCCTGCTCGCGATGTCTCCCACCGGCGATCGCATCTACGCGGTCGACGAGAGCGGATCGATGCTTGTGGTGGTGGATACACAGACCATGAGCGTGCTCGGCACGGTCGGCGTCGGTGCGGACATGGAGGGGATCCCGGGTCTGGCGGTCGGCCCCGGCGGTCGGCAGGTCTTCGTGCCGGCTTTGGAATCGGGCACGCTGCGCCTCGTTGACGCCGACAGGTTCGCGGTGACCGCCGAGGTCAAGGTCGGTGCCGGGCCCAGCGATGTGGCGGTGTCACCCGACGGCAGGAGGCTGTACGTCGCCAGGTCCGCCCAGAGCATCACCGTCGTCGACAGCGCCGACATGTCCGTCATTCGCGAGTTCGCTGCGGAAGGGGTGGACCGCCTGATCATGTCTCCTGACGGGGAGCATCTCTATGCCTCCTCCATCGGCGGCCAGTCGGTGCTGGTCTTCCCGACCCGGTTCCGTCCGGTGGCCACCGCCGGCAAGTCGGAGGGGGTGGCCATGAGTCCCGACGGCCGGCATCTCTTCGCCACCCTCGGCGAGGGGAACGCGGTATCGGTCATCAGCACTCCGGAGAAACGGATCCCTGTCGGCCTGCGGCCGACGGCGGTGGTGGCTCCGGGAGACGGCCGTGAGGTGTACATCGCGGACACCGTGGGAGGGAAGGTCGTCGTGATCGACTCCTCCACCGACGAGGTGGTCAACACCATCGCCTTCGAGGACCCGTTCGACCTGGCGGCGGACCCGAGCGGTGCACACGCTTACGTCGTGGGGCCCGACCGGATGTCGGTGATCGATACCCAGAGCCGCGCCATTGTGGACCACATTTCCGTCGGCCCTTCGGGGAGCAGCCGAGTTCTGGCGACGGACGGAAACCGCGTCTGTGTCACCGACCCTCAGACAGGTACGTTCACCGGATACTCCACGCAGACACTGCTGGCGGATGTGACGTTCACGCCAGGGCAGGACGTAGCCGAATTCTTCATGAGCCATATTGCGCTGGCGGGCAGTGGGCACCAAGTCTTCGTCACGGGCGGCGACACCGTAGTGGCCGTCGACATGGACGGCGGGCCCAGCGAGGGGTTCTTCACTGTCGAGGGTGCGCGTGACATGGCTGTGAGCCCCGCTGGCCCTGTCTTCGTCACCAGGCCGGGTATGGACGCGGTGACGGTCATCGACCCCGAATTCCCGGCCCTCGACGGTGAACCGATCACCGTCCCCGGCGGCCCCGGCCCCGCGGTGGTCAGCCGTGACGGGCGGAGCCTCTTCGTGGCGGGAGTCGTCGACGGCCACGTGAGCGAGGTGGACATCGCCACCCGCACGACGAACAAACGGGTCCCAGCGTGCTCCGACCCGGATTCGCTGGCCGAAGTGGCGGACGGTCGTCTGTATGTGGCCAGCCCCGTGACCGGTACGGTCTCGGTGGTGCAGGTTCGGGAGATGACGATCGGTGTCGGCGGCAGGCCGACGGGCATCGCGATGTCCCCGCACACGTCGCGTGCATACGTGGCGAACTCGTCGTCGGGGACGGTGTCCGTGATCGATCTGGTGACGAGGGCAGTGGTGGGGGCTCCGTTCGCGGTGGGCGGTGAGCCGGCCGGGGTGGCGGTGGCTCCCGGCGGGGGGCTTTTGTATGTGGCCGACGGTTTCAACGGCAGTGTCGTGGTGGTGGACGCCGTTACGGGCGCCGTGCTGAGGACGCTGGAGAATGTCGGTCTGTTGCTGCGGGGTCTGGCGCTCTCCCCGGACGGGGCATTGTTGTACGTGGCGGACGCGCAGGCGCAGAAGGTGCTGGTGGTCGATGTCGGACAGCAGAAGGTGACGGGGTCGGTGAGTCTTCCGAATCCGTTCGGGCTGGCGATGGCCGAGGGCGGGGACAGGTTGTTCGTGACGCTGCCCGGAGAGCGCAGTCTGGCCGTGGTCGATCCGCGGACCCTGCTGGAGTCCGGTGCGCGGATCCGGCTGGAGACCGCCGCTCACGGTGTCTGTCTGGCTCCTGGTGGTGGCCGGTTGTATGTGACCGATCCTTCCACCGATCTGGTGTCCGTCGTGGAGCTGTGACCGGCCGTCAGGTCCGGGTCAGGGCGTGTGGACGATCCGGAAGTCGTTGATGACTGCCTTCCCGGTGAGGGCTTGACCGGTGTCCGTCGTCTTGACCGCCTCGGCGACGATGTAATAGCGGAACCTGGTGTTGTGGACCTGGGCCCGGTCCGGCTTTGCCATGGCCGTCATGTCGAAGAACGCCTGATTGGGGCCCTTGGGCACCCGTAGGACAGCGATCGGTTCCGTGGGGCCGTCGCTGCCGTTGAGCGCGATCTCCTTGCGGGAGAGCGTGATGGTCAGGTTGCGGTCGGGGGCCTTGGTGCCCGAGGCCCTGAACTCGGAGATCAGGCTGTCCTGCGGAAGAACCACATTCATGATGCCCGAACTGGTGACGCCGCCGCTGGTGGGAGGCGAGGAGAAGACGTCCGATGCGCGTGTCACCGCACAACCGTCCTCGTGCGTCCAGGCACGCTGGAAGTCGTCGTTCATCCACATCAGATTCGGCGTCAGGGTGAGGTCGGCCGGCTGGGACGGGCCGACGGGTCCCTCCGGCCGCAGCTGCGGTACGAAGCGCCGGACCTTCGGGTCCAGTTGCACCCCGCCGGCCGCCGGAATACGGACTCCGGCCAGTACCACCCACGGCTCCGACGTCTGGGCAGGCGCGGGTTGCCCGTCGGGCATGGCCTGTGGATCCGGGGCCGTGTAGATCTCCGGCAGCGTATCGAGCAGCCCCAGGCTGAACCCCTCCGTCGTACGCGTCTGCCCGGCCGCCCCACTCTCGTCGTACCGAACGGCGATGAAGAACAGGTGTGCCGGGTCCAGCGGGCCGACCGGCGCGAGCGTGCGTACGTCTACCCGTACGGGGTCGTCGATCGCGATCTCGTCGCCCTGCGGGGACAGGACGAAGCCGGGTGAGATGTCCACGGTTCCGGGGATCGGGGTGTTCTGCGTCTGTGCCGTCCTGACGTCCGCCCCGAACACCAGACCCCAGCCGTGCAGGAGACGGTTGTGCCGGCGTTTGCGTGCCAGGGCCCAGGTGTTCCACTGGCCCAGGTCCTCCGGACCGACAAGCTGCCCGGTGAACCAGAGCGGACGTTCGGTTTCCTCTACAGGTGTGGGCATGAGGTTCCTCTCTGCAGTGTTCTTGCTTGCGGCGACGGGGCCGCGGGGCCTACTCCGCCGGTTTCAGCCGGACCTCGGCGACCACATGGGCAGGGCGCTCGCGTTCGACGACCTGCCGCACCGCGGCGAGCGCGGGCGCGTGCTCGGCCGGGACCAGCACGAGAACGCGGTGAGCGCACTGCGCGTACAGCGGCAGTCCGCGATCCCCCGCGTCGATCAGCCAGGATTCGTCCAGAACGGCCGTGCTGCCGAGCACGGGCGGTTCCGGCCGCGCGGTGAGCCGGGTGGTGGAGCCCAGCACCGAACTCCCGGGATCCCCCAGCTTCCAGACCCCGGCGTCGAGCAGGGGCTCGTGGACCTCCACCTCGATGCCGCCCACCTCGCGGCGCACGGCCTCCACAAGTCCGGCCGGAGTACCCCGCCGGGCGTGCGCAGCGACCGCCTGTGCCACTTGCTCGCGTCGCCACCGCACCCGGGACGACGGTGCCACCGGATCGAGGGCGTCCAGACCTGTGTCCACCCACGCGGCCAGGCGCGACAGCCAGGGCGCGTCCTCGCGGTCCGGGGCCACCGCCGGGTCGAGCAGCTCGGACAGCCGGTCCAAGTCCCTTGTCACCTCCTCGTACACCGAGGAGAACAGCCCCAGCAGCCGCCCCAGTTGCCCGGTGCCGTCGTCGTCCCCCGTGTACACGGCCGGCAGCTGGTCCAGCAGTCCGCGCCCGGAGCGCAGGACCCGCACATCGCTCAGCCGAGGTGTCGAGCATCCGTCTCCGACCAGCTCGACCGCCACCCACAGGGCGGGCGCGAGGTCCTGGGGCACCGCGAGTACGCGTACGTCGGGGCAGTCCAGCGGGCCGGCCCGCCACCGTTCGGCAGCTGTGGGCACCGGGGCATGGTCAGGGTCCGTGGCGTCGCGTGCTGTGGGGGCGGGCGGCTCGGGAGCGGGGACGTCAGGACCGTGGGGGGTGCCGGAGGCGAGCGTCCAGATGCGTACATGCGTGTCAGAGGGGGCCGGTTCGGCGAGTTCGACCTGCACCCGGTCCCAGCGGGCGTGGCCGTGAGGGTGTGGTGCAGGCATCACGATCACGCTCCAAGCCGCCCGCAGCGGCGCGGCGGGCCGGTACAGCCCAGCCGGACCGGCCAGTAGCAGTCGCCCGCGGTGGTCGAGGGCGACACCCGCCAGGCCCGCGATCACCCCGGTCAGCCGCGCTTCGGGCTCCGCCGCGTCCTCGGGCACCAGGAACACGTCGCCCGAGGATGTGACGGCCACGAAACCGGATCCCCAGCCGTCGGGGGCCGGCGCGGCGGCCACCCCGTCCACCCGTGTACGTGCGGCGAGCAGAGCGGGGTCTTCCGGGGCCTCCGGGGGCACCTGCGCGTCCTCGGCCTCGGCTGCCCGGCCGTCCTCGCCGACCCGAACGACACGCTGGCGACCTGTATCGATCACGGTCACGCTGCCGTCGGCCTCCGCTCGCACTTCGACGGCGCCGCCGGCAGGCCGGAAGGCGAACGGTGCCCACGGCTCCCCGACAGGGAGCCCGATGACAGGCAGCAGTCGGGTGTCGCCCTCACGGCCCAGCGTGCCGCCCGACGCGCCGGGCCAGCGGCCTTCCTGGTTCAGCCAGCGATACGGCGTTTCCTGGGGCACGGTCAGCTCTCCACGCCGACCCAGGCCACGTTCCACCCGAGCGAGCCTCCCACGAGCGCAGGGAGGTCGTCGTTGAGCAGCGAGGCCGGGTTGAGCTGTACCGATGTGGCGGGGTTGGCGGGATCGGGATCGGACGCGGTCACCCCTGAATGCAGGGGGATGACGACGACCAGGCTGTTGGTGGCGGAGCTCTCAACGTAGGGAGTGCCGTCGAGGACGGCGTCGCCTTCCTCCGGTGGCGGCAAGGGTGTGTCGCGGCGGCCTTCCAGGCGCAGCAGATACGTGGGGGAACCGGTGAAGCCGCCGGATCGGGTGTCGATCTCCGTCCTCAGGCCCATGACCGACCCGCCGTCCGTTTTGACCAGCGTCCACTCGGTGCGACCGGGGGTGGTGACACCGGCCGCCACATGGGGGGAGATCCGCAGAGGCCGCCGGGACGACGGGTCGGGCGATGCCGTCAGTGTGCAGTCCCGCACGTGGACGGTCGCCAGTTCCAGGTCGAAGCCGTTGCGGACCGCCTCCTTGGGCAGCCATTGCAGGGTGGGGTCGTTGTCCAGCCGGACGGCGCCAAAGGACGCTCCGGCACCGTCGCGGGTGTGGACGGTGGCCTCGTCGTCCTCCGTCCAGCGCAGGATTAGGCGGAACTCCTGCGGATGGCTCTCAGGGTCGTCCGGTTGGCCCTCGAGGTCGCCGGTCACAGCGGGCACGTCGAGTTTCACCTGCCGGGTCAGCAGCAGTTCCCGGCCGACTGCGTCCAGTGCGTAGCCGGGCATTACCGTCACCGAAGGGCTTCCGGCCTCGCCGCTCACCTCGATCCCGCGGCTGATGCCCCAGCCGTGCAGCGTCCGGTGGTGGAGTTCGCGCAGTGCCCGTTCGGCGTGGACGAGTTCCATCAGGTCGGCGGCAGCCAGCACCTGGTGCTCGAAGAAGGCCGGACGGGATACCGAGGGCAGGGGGGCGGTCGGCTCGTCCACGTTCAGGGTCTCCGCTCTTTCGTCGGGGAGGGCCATGGTCTCGGTGGTGCGGGTCGCGAGCGGAGCGGGGCCGATCGCGACCGGAGGCACGTCGACGACGGCCGTCCAGACGATGTCGACGGTGGCCTTGGTCACCTGCGACAGAACCGGGTTCTGATCCGCCGGTCGTCCGTGACGGACCAGCAGCGTGAAGCTGGCGGAGTCGGGCGCCTGGACTGCGATGGTGGTGCTGATCGTCGTCAGTGGTGGCGGACCGTCCAGGGAGGCGATCACCGTGGGTGTGGCTGCCAGGTCGCTCGGCAGGGACACGGTCGCCGACCAGCACAGCTGCGTACCGGAAAGCTGAGCCGTGGCTTGGGACAGTCGGCCGGTCAGCAGCTGTGTGGTGCCGGGCCGTAGTGCGATTGTGCGCAGGCCGGTGGTCTCCACGGTGGTGGCGTCGGGCGCGAGCCGGCCTAGGACGACATCCGTGCCGGGCTCGGCCGCCGTGTGGGGGCCAAGGAGCCACGGCCGGGCACGCGGGCCCGTGCCGATGGCGCGCAGCACCACGGTGACCACGGCGTCGCCCGGCACGAGGGTGTGAGGTTCCGTCAGGACCAGCAGGTCGCCATCGGCGGTGGCGGCGATGCCCGGTGTGACGCTGAGGGTTCTTCTCGGGGTGGTCTGCAGGGCGGGTTCCAGTCCGATCAGAACCCCCTGGCAGTGGTGGGCGGACCGGACGTGATCGGCCAGGCTCAGGTCGAGCGGGCCGAAGAGAGCGGCCAGATCGGCGGAGCGCAGCGGCTGTCCCTGCTCGAAGGCGATGCGGTCCACGGCGGTCATGTCCTGGCTCCCTCGGCGATGTCGAACGTGTGGGCGCCTGGCACCACTAGGCCGTCGGCGGGCACGGGTAGGCCGGAATGATGGCGGTCGCCATCCGTGGTGAGGAGCGTCAGGGCGCTGATGTGATCTACACCGGGGACCTCGTCGAGGACCTGCATCACCTCGCTGCGGTGGACATCACGGCCGAAGGGCCAACCGCCTGCCCTCGGGCCGCCGGTGAGGGGATGGAGGAACCGGTTCAGGGCGGCCATGGCCGCCCGCGTGGTGGCCGCCTGGTCGGCACCGGGGCGCAGGACTGCGGTCACCTGCGCCGCGACCGGAACGTAGCGCGGGCCGGTGACAAAGACACGGGTGCCGACCGTCCGGCGGGTGGCGAGCCAGGAGCGGACGGCGTCCAGCAGTCCGGCCGAGGGCTCGGGCCGGGCCTGCGGCAGTTCCGGAACGATCACTACGGTGAGGCACCCCGCGGCCCGGTGGCCCGGCACCCGTGGGTCTGTCTCCACGAAGGCCCGCGCCCGTGTGATCGACGTTCCCGGGGTGGCGAGTGCGCACCGCTCGAAGTCGGCGAGCGTCACAGCCCGTTCGGGGACGTCCAGATCGCGCACCAGGTTGCGATCGAGTTCGTCCAGCGAGGAGGCGCCGGCCGCGGTGAGGGCTTGGCACAGCCGCTCGTGGACCCAGACCGCCCGCTCCGCACGGGCTGCCGCGGCGGCGACGTCCTGCGGCTCGGCGCCGCCGGTGGGCGCGACGGCCAGGGTGGCTGTCGGGTCGCTTGGTGTTGGAGGCCGGCCGAGCAGCGCTTGATTGCGCGGGCTCGGTTCCAGGGCCCAGTGAAGGCCGGGCGCGGGTTTGCCCGCACCGCTCCCGCCGCCGACCGAGCAGATCGCCAGTACCGTCTCACCCACCTCCGGCACCG
The DNA here is from genome assembly GCF_040608315.1 of Streptomyces sp. NPDC005195. Classification (NCBI taxonomy): domain Bacteria; kingdom Bacillati; phylum Actinomycetota; class Actinomycetes; order Kitasatosporales; family Streptomycetaceae; genus Streptomyces; species Streptomyces sp. NPDC005195. The sequence goes on along the minus strand of NZ_JBEXHZ010000046.1, from coordinate 19,928 downwards.
CCCCGTGCCGCCCGTCGCCGAAGGTGAGCACACCGGTGGACGGGGCGAGCACCGCGTGACGGTCTGATCGTCCCGACGCGTCGAGATCGGGCATCAGCGTCACCCGGCGCGCATGGAGGTCGGGTGAGCACAGCCATACCTCGGCACGGTCTGCGGGCACGGTCCCCACCACGGGCAGGGCGAAACTCTGTTCGGGGGTGCCGTCGCCCACTCCCGCTACGACGGCCTCGACCACCAGGCGGCCCTGCGACTGTCCTTCGGGCTGCTGCCATTCGAGGACGCGGACCAAGGGGCCTGCCTCCGTCGCGACTCCCAGGCGCAGCCCCTCGACCTGTCCCCGCGTGTTCACGCAGAGCACGAGGGGGACCAGAGCCGGTGGCTGGGGCATGGGACCGCCGGACGGGGTGACACCGGCGGCGACGGTGAAGGACCCGACGGCGGTCTCGGCCAGTTCCGCGCGCACGGCGTCCACGGTGATCCCGGTCAGGAGCGGTGGCGCGTCATGGCGCCCGCGATCCTGGCGGCAGCGGATCCAGGCCCGTTCGGGAAGGACTCCCAGCGCCTCCGGCGCCAGCGGCTGCGCCAAGTGGAGTACGACGCCGGCGCCACGGGTCAGGGCACGCGTGCCGTCGACCACGTCGGCGGCATCGAGGTGCTGCCAGGTACCTGCGCGGCGTACCTCCCACACGGTCCGGGCATCGTGGTGGGGCGTCTTGGGATCGTCGTCCCGAGAGGCGGCGGACGTCCCGTCGCCACACCGCCCCTGGTCCAAGCCGAGGTACAGGGACAGCCGTGTGCCGGCGGGCAGTTCCCGATCCAGCCCCAGCACCAGCGCGGCGCCCGGTCCGGGGTCCGGCCCCAGGGCGGGGTATGGGACGCCCGCGGCGAGAGCCGCGGTGCGGTCGGTCCACCCCGCAGTGTACCGCGTGTCCTCGGCGGTCCCGTCGTCGACGCCCGCCACCGTGAGGGCGGCGCCGGTGGGACGGACCGGGTGCAGCGTCGTGAGTCTTGGTGAGGGCCCCGCCTTCGGCCCTTGGGACGTCGGGCGGGAGGCGGACAACACCAGGCCGGCGGGGAGTTCCACCGGCTGCGCGGGATTCCCGCTCAGGGCGAGGACGGCTGTGGCGTGCCGCGCTCCCCCGGGCGGATGGCCGATCAGGGCGAGCAGTTTGCGCAGGAGGGGATCGGTGGTCCGGCCTGCCCGGTACATGCCTGCGTCCACGTGCCAGGCGAGCAGCTCCAGCAGGGCGATGCCCGGGTCGGAGACGTTCTGGTCGGTCCAGCGCGGAGCGACCAGAGGGATCAGCGCCCTGGCCTCGGCCACCAAGTCGGGCCATCGGCGGGTGTCGAGCACGGGTGGGTGCAGAGGCACTTCACGCCTCCCTTCCGAAGAGCTGTACGGTGACCGGTCCGGCGCACACCACCGTGTCAGGCTCGATCTCGACACGGTCGCCTGCCGGGCTGCCGCCCACGTCGAGATTGAGCCGGGTGACCACGTCGACGCCGGGTACGGCCTGGAGCAGACGGGCCACGTCGCAGGCGTGCACCGCCCGGCCGAACGGCCATCCCTGTCCCTGCGGGCCGCCCGCCACCGGGTCCAGGAAGCGGTCGAGTTCGGTCTGCACCTCCGAGCGGACCACACCCGGTTCCGCCGTGTGCGCCGCACGCACCTCCACCGTCACTCCCACCGGCCGGTAGCGCGGCCCCTCGACCACCAGTCCGGGCACCGCCGTGGCGGGCATCCTGGCCGCGACCGCGTTGCGTACCAACCGCCGCAGCTCGCCGGAGGGCGTTGGCCGGCGCGACCCGTCGCGCGGGATCACCATGAGCCGGACCGCCCCGGCGACTGCCCGGCCGTGCCTGTCGACGGCTCCCAGCGCCCGTGCGTACGCCACTGCCGGACAGGCCTCCGTCACGAGCGACTCGATGTCCTCGCGCGTCACGCCGAGCCGCCGGTGCCTGAGGATCGCGGGCCCCCGGGCGAGAGCCGCGGCGAAGGTCTCTGCGTCGGCGCCGCCGGCGGCCGGACAGGGGTTGCTCACCCCGGAGACTCCGGCCGCACCCACCACCTGCGTGATCGCATCCGCCGCGACATTGCCCGCCGCGCCGCCGCCCGTGTGGTACGAGCGCAGCACTACGTTGCCCTCGCCCCGGGGAGCGGGCATGCCGTGCCCTTCTCCGCCGAACAGGATGCGTCCCGAGGCGTGATCGCAGGCGAAGACACGGTCCGTGGGCCCGGCCGCGCTCAGGCTGGACACCTCCGTCCACCGCACCCACGCCTCCACGACCCGAGCGGTGCGCGGGTCCACCACGGTACGCACCCGCTCCTGCCCGGAGGGTCCGAGTTCCTGCCGGAGCAGCGGAAGATCGACACCAGCACGGATACCGTCGCGCTCCTGGATCTCCAGCACGATGCCCTCGAGCAGGGGAGCGTGCCGGCTGCGGAACACCTGACCGGCAGTCCCGTCGCCGGATCCGAGCAATTCGTCGGTCACTGTGAGGGACTGGCGGGCGCAGACCGCGTTGGGAGCCAGTACGAGCACTGTGGCCTGTGCCGGGTCGGCGTCTGCGGGCAGCCGAGCCCGCAGCCAGGTCCGGGGCGTACCGAATCGGGCGGGCGGGGCGTCACGTAGCTCGCCGCCCGCGTAGGCACGGGAAACAGGGTCGCGCAGGGTCACCGTCTCGTTCTCGGTGGCGTCCACCACCACAGCCTCGCTGCCGCGCAGGTCCGACAGCATCAGCCAGTCACCGGGGGAAAAGCGGGTGGCGGCACCGCGCCCCCGGAGGGTGACGGAGCGCCCCTGGGCTCCGACGAGGGGTGCTCCCGCCGGGCCGCCGATGCCCAGCCACTGGAGGTGCACGATGCCTGAACGGGCGAGTCCCGCCGTCGCGTCCTCGTGGGCGAGCGCCACCCAGTCCGTGCCGTCGTGCCCCTCCCACACCAGCCGGCCCGGCGCCGGCAGTGCCCCGCCCTCGTCGAGCTCCGCGTACAGGCCGATCCGGTCCGCGGGCAGGTCGCCGTCGAACCCGAGGTAGACGGCCGGGGTCTCGTCCGGCAGGAGCCGGAAGAGCGGCGCGACGGTCCCCAAGCTGCCGACCGTCCCCTCCCGCCACACGTGGTCGTCGAGGACCAGGACGTGCTGGGGCGGCCCGGCAGTGGGGGTGTAGAGGTAGGAGATCTCGATGGGCCCCAGGACGGGAGGCCTGGGCTCGACGATTGCGAGCTGCTGCGTCTCCTCGCCGCTGGGCAGGGTCAGGATCCGCAGGTTCGCGTAGGCGCCCGCGAACAGCCGGGCCCGGAGCCAGCGGTGCTCCTCGCCGGCGACAGCGAGGGGGGCCCAGCCCTGGGGAACGCTGAAGGTGATCGTGCCCTTGCCGACCAGGTCGCGTGGCCGTGCGCCGTGCGTCTGGGTCCTCTCCGTCAGGGGCGACAACTCGCGCCAGCCGGATCCGTCGAAGAACTCCCATGCCACTTGGGGCGGGCCCAAGGGCGCGGCGCGGCGTTCGGGAGGGTCGATAGCAGGGGGTGGGGCGACGAGGTCGGCCGACTCGGCGGCTGTCGCTGCGCGTTCGAGTCCAAGGGTCACCACGGCGCCGGGCCTGGCGAAGACCGTGTCGCAGGCCAGGTGGAAGACGCTGCCCAGCTCGGGCGCCGGCCCGAACGGGGCGAACTCCTTGGAGATGTCGACCGGCAGCCCCTCGGCCACGGCCCGGTCGGGCCGCAGCCCGGCGGGCACACTCTGGGTGCTGCCGATGAGCGTGATGCCCGCCAGCTCGGGCAGCACCAGTCCGGGCGCGGGCACTACGGGTGAGGTCAGGCGGGCACGCAACCAGTGAGAGGTGATGCCCCGTACCTCGGTGGGGAGGGCCTGGGCGGACGGGACGACCAGCGTGACCGTCCCCGAACCGGTCAACCCGCGCGTTCCGTCACGGGAGTGGCCTGGATCCTCGCCCCACGGGGCGAAGGCGCGCCACGAACTCCCGTCCCACCAGGCCCACTCCAGCCGCAGCGGCACCGAGGCAGCGGTGGCCAGGCTGATCCGGACGTCCACGGCGGAAGGCCCGGCGAAGGCCAGCAGACTGTCGTGCCCCAGATACAGTTCCCGGCGGGTCCGGCGCAGACCGGTGAAGAGGGTGAACGGCCGCCGTGCGAGCGCGTCGGCCGAGTGGTCCGCCGCGCTGTCCGACCCCGGCAGGACGCTCCACACCTCGGCCAGCGGCGCCGACATCAGACCGACGCCGCTCTCCGTCTCGAAGGGCAGCGGATCGGTGCTCCCCGCTACGGCCGCCCCCAGTCGCGTGCCCGCGGCCACCCGCCCCCCGACCGCAGCGGGGAGCGGCTCCAGCAGCACCGGTACGGAGGCCGCGCGCGGCGGCAGCGGCGACACACCGATCCGGTCGAGCAGCGCGGCGAGTTGCAGGTCCGGCAGCGCAGCCAGCCGTTCCGCCAGGGAGGCCAGCAGGGCGGCCAAGGCGTGTCCGGCGGCCGCCGACACCTCGTCCGCGGTCGGCTGCCACTCCGGAACCCAACCGGTGCGACGGCGCATCAGGAGGTCGAGGATCTCGGCGCGTCCGTCCGGTGGTGGGGACGCGGTCACTGCTGGGCCTGCTCACTCAGATAGAAGGGGTACACCAGGTTGTAGAAGGTGTTGGTGGTACGGATCCGGTAGGCGACCTCGATATCGAGCCGGCCGGTGGCCCGGTCGGCCAGGGTCACCGTCACGTCCCCGATGTCGATCCGCGGTTCCCAGGTGATCAGGGCCTGTTCCACGCGGTGTCGGACCAGCGCCGCGGTCGTGGTGGACAGCGGCTCGAACTGCAACTCCTCCAGGCCCGCCCCGAAGTCGGGGCGCAGGACACGCTCCCCGCGACGGGTCCCCAGGATCAGCCGGATCGACTGGCGGACCTTCTCCGGGCCGCCCGCCCCGGCTACCTCGCCCAGCGGGCCGAAGCCGACCGGCGAGGCCCAGCCGTGCCCGAGTACGGACCTGTCGTTGTCCGGCCCGTCTGGGGCGGACGACGGATACACGTCCATGTCAGCCGCCGATCACTACGGTCGGGCAGCCGGCGACGATCGGCGCTCCGCAGCCGGCCGTGTCGCCCTGGCGCAAGGCGCCGCGCCCTGCGACCAGCACGGTCGCGGAACCCTTCGGGAAGGGGCTGGGCGGATGGGTGGCCGGCGGCGGGAACGCGCAGCAGTGGATGTCGCCCTGGACGGCGGCCGGCAGGCCGCCGATCATCACATTGGCCACGCCGGGGCCGGACACGGCTCCCGGATGGGCGGTCGGCTCGTTGACGCGGGCTGCGAGCGGCACGGGCGGCTCCTGTCTGCTCGGGGATCGGTGCCGGACGGGTGCGACGGTCAGTTGATCTTCACCATGGCTCCCTGGACGGTGCAGGTGGCCTGGGCCTTGAGTGCGGCCCTGGTTCCGGAGGCGGTCATCGAATCGGCGGCCTTGAGCGTGATGTCGAGGCCGCGCGCCTCCACCGCCCGCTTGCCGGACAGGGTCACGGTGCCGGTGGCGTCCAGGGTGACCGAGGCGGCGCCGCCAGCCACGGAGATGGTGATCCCGTCCCTGGCCAGTTTGATCGAGTGGCCCTGCTGGTGGCGTACCACAACCTCGCCCAGCAGGTCGTCCATGGAGAACTCGTGGCCCTGCGGGGAGCGCAGCACGCGCTTGAACCGGGCGTCGGTCGGCAGGCTCACCGGCGGCGGTGAGACCATGCTCCACAGCCCACCCAGCACGTACGGCTCTCGGACGTCCCCGTTGTGGAAGCCCACCAGGACCTCGTCGCCCGGTTGCGGGAGACACCAGATGCCGGAGCCGTCCCCGGCCACCGGCGCGCAGACCCGGGCCCATGGCTCCACGCCCGGCAGCCACGCGTATCGCACCTGGACCCGGCCGGCGTGGGTCAGATCCAGGTTCTCGACCACGATGGCCGGCGCGACGCCGGACATACGGGGATCGCCAGACGTCTGCGACTCGTCCAGGGCATCGAAGAACGGCTCGAACACGGGGAAACCTCCGGGGGATGGGGCAGGGTCACCGGTCAGGTGAGGGAAGGATGAGCTGGCTGCCCTGGACCCGGGTCGCGCCCTGGGCGGGGCGCGGGATGCCGTCGAACCAGATCTCCTTGCGCAGGTCGAAGGAGGTGCGGTAGCCGCCGGCGTCCAGGGTGTGGTGTGCGGACACCACCCGCCACAGCCCGCCGAAGGTCTCGCCGACCCCCTCGACCCGCAGGACCCGGCCAGCCCGGATCCGAGGGTCGCCGACGCAGGAACCCTTGGCCGTGGTGCGGCGGTTGAGCATCGGCAGCAGCTTGCCGAGGATCAACCGGGGCGCGGAGGCGAGCGTGGCCGGCTCGTCGACTAGGACCACCTGCTTGCCCTGGAACCCCTCGGGCAGCCCGAAGCCGGGCGCGATGTCGATGGACAGCTTCTGCCGGTCCCAGTCGTAGCCGACGCTGACCGTCAACTCCAGCCGCACCTCCGGCCGCCACACCCGCACCATGATCCTCGCCACCTGACCGACCGAGGTGATCCGCGGCGCGAACTCCTGGAGCGAACCTCCGTACCGCAGGGTGACGTCGGGCGTGAGGTACGCCCCGGGGGACATCAGCCGCAGCACATAGCCGCGCGGATCCAGGTCGTGCTCCATCAGCAGTTCCCAGCCGTTCTCGGTCGCGATCCGGTGAAGGAACTCCAGGGTGGTCCTGGACTGCTGATGGCGTACCACCCGTTGGCGCATGCTGGGGTCCTCGATGGAGCCGGCGATGTCGGCGGCCCCCAGCACGGCGGCCAGTACGGTGCCGAGCCGGTCCACCGCCGGGATCAGGCCGTGCTCCAGCGCCAGGTACGGGGCGACCAGCAGATCGGGGACCGGCAGCACTCCGATCTTGGGCAGCGGCGCGGCGAACCAGCGGGCGGGCGAGCTGTCGGCGAGCCGGGTACGACGGTCCTGGGCGACGACGCGGAAGGCGGGCATGCCGTCGGCGGGGAAGTCCGCGTCGGTACCGACCACCTGCCCGTGGAAGAGGGGCAGCGGCTCGTGCGGGGCGTAGCCCAGGGCCAGCGCGACCGGGGTGTCTAGGGCGAACAGCCGATGGTCCAGCCAGCGCAGGCCCTCGTTGGCCAGCGAGATCTCCAGCCGGTCGGCCTCCGCGCCCAGCCCGGTCGCACAGGAGACTTGTGTCACGGAGCCGCGCAGGACCGCAGGCGCGGGACTCCCGCCGAAGGTGAGGCGCATCTCGGGCGCGTAGCAGGGGGTGTTCACGAGGTCTCCGCCGCCGGTACGTCGTGCACCTCGCCGGTGGCCCGGTCCATATAGGGCAGGCGCGGCAGCACCAGCGGCACCCCGGGGGTCAGCTGTCGCGGGTCGTCCAGGTCGTTGCACAGCGCGATCGGCCGCCAGCAGGCGGCCGATCCGTACGCCCGCCAGGCGATCAGCGGCAAGGTGTCTCCCTCGGCGGTCATATGGACCTTCGTGAAGTCGCTGGTCTGCCGCTTGAGTTCCCTGGCCTCCATCTCGGTGTTGCGGAACTCGCTGAAGGTGACGGTCAGCCGGGCCCGGACCGGCACTCCGCTCGGCAGGAACATCACAAACCGCTGGGAGACCCGGCTGAGCACGCTGGTGAAGGTGAGGCTGCCCCAGGTGAACAGCACCGGCGGCGGGGCGTGCAGGGTCGGGTCGATGTCCATCAGGCCGGTGATTCGGCGTGTCAGCAGGCGTACGTCGCTGCCAGCGTCGGCTTGACGGTTCGCCGCGAGGGAGTCCAGGAAGAGCTCCATCTCCAGGGTCTGCGCCTGGCCGTGGACGAACTGCACGACCGGCGCGCTCAGCCCAGGTACTGCCAGCTGCGCGAAGTTCGTCTCCCGGTTGACCGTGTACTCCTCGGGGTTGAAGAGCACCTCGATTCGGGCACCGTCGACCAGGTTGGTCAGGGTGGCCCGTTCCAGGCCGGCCGTGATCCGGTGGGTCGCGGCACGGATCAGGCCCAGGCCCCTACTGTCCTCGAGCCGCACTACGGCCTCCCTCGGCGTTCGAGCCTGGCCTGCATCCGACGGTCGATCTCCCGGACCACCCGCTCGACGAGCTGCGGGACGTCGGACACGGTCAGCGAGGGCGCGGCCGGGTGGGAACGGTGGCCGACCGCGGCAGCGCTGGCCATGGGGTCGGCGGGGTCCGCCGGAGACGCCGGAGGCCGACCGGCCGCGTGGGCCGTCGCGCCTCCCGGCCGGGTGAACACCAGCGGAATCCGCGCCGGAGCGGTCCAAACCTGCGGCGGGACCCACGCCGCAGCGGTCGGGGTCCGCCCAGCGGCCTTGGGGCGCGCACCGCTCTGCTTCGGTCCGGGGCCCCGCATCCTGGCGCGCCGGATGTGCGGGAGGAGGTCCCGCCACGGAGCGGGCGCGGCGGCACCCGGCACGACGCGTGCCGGTGCGCCGACAGGTCCGGGCCAGGCGGGAACAACCCCAACAGGACCCGTCCCGGCAGGGCCGGCGAGGGGAGACGGCCGATCGGGCCGGCGGAATGCCCCCGTGGTCGCGCTCGCCGAGGGCCGCCCGCCGGCCACCGCGCCCGATGCCGTACGGAGCACCATGACGGCCCCGAGTCGTGCGGCGGCGGCCGTGGGCCGCGCGAACAGCGGATCTACGGAGGCCGGACGTACGAAGGACGGACCGGCGGGGAAGCGGTGCCAGGCCGGACAGCGGCCGGCGCACCTCGGGTGCGCGCACATCGGTCCATCGGACAAGCCGGCCGGACTGGCCGCGCCGACGGCCGTGACGATACGCCGAAGACGCGGCCGGCCCCGGTGGACGAGCGGCACCGCGGGCAACCGCAGGGCAGGACGAGCGCCGCCCGCCCGCCGGTGCCACCCGATGCCGTGCTCCCCGTGCTGGCGTGCCCGCCGCAGCAGGGCGCGCAGTGCGGGCCGCATCGGCGGCCCGGCCCGATGGCGCGTCACCTCAGGCTTCCTCCCGTTCCTGCTCGTTGACCCGCTGGTTGATCGCCGACACCTGCCGGACCCACTCCCGGCGCTCCCGGTGGTGCAGCCCCATGAGCTCGGCGTGGGACCAGTGGAGGTAGTAGGCGAGGAAACTCATCTCATCCCGAAGGCGCTCGCCGGGATAGCCACGGACCCCCCCAGGCGCTCCTGGCCCGTACGGACCTCCTCCCCGCAGTGCGCACACGTGGCCCCCGCGCCACCGGCCTCGTCGACCGCATTGACCTCGTTGTAGAGCGCCTGGAGATGAGCCAGGTCCGCGGCGAACAACCCCTCGATGGTCTTCGGGGTGATCGTCTCGACGCCGCCGAGCCGGGTCACCACCCGGCTCAGCAGGACCACCGAGAGGTAGGCGGGATTGCGCTGCACCCGGACGTCCGCCAGCGGCAGGATCTCGTCCGCGGCCGTGGCCAGACGCATGGTGCCGTCCCGGTGCAGGGTGTCGTCCTCGCCCAGCAGCCCGACCGGGAGGGTGAATTCGTGTTCGATCTGCAGCATGGTCAGCTCACCCTCGTCAGGCCTTCGTGTACGAGTTCCAGGGTCTCGATCGAGATGTCGCTGGACTCGGCGTTGAGGCCGGGCCCGGTGTACTTGGCCGGCCAGGCGCGGACGAAGTCCCAGCGGGCGACCTCCTTGCCGGCACCGTCCAGCAGTACCACCGAGCCGTTGCGGCGGTTGACCTTGCCCTGGACGACCTCCCGGTGCCAGTCGTACAGCTCCGTGTCGCCGGCCATACCCCACTTGAGTACCAGGTTGGTGTGCTTGGTCTGGCCGGGGTACTTGCGCGGGGTGGTGTTCCAGCCGCCCTCGCGGTGTTCGATCACGTCGACCGTGGAGTCCATTCCGGACACCTCGTGGAAGGCGGCCCTGGCAATGTTGTCCAGCTCGACGAGAAAGTTGAAGTTGACGTAGGGGTCCGGCACTTCGGCAGTGGCCACGTTCCTCTTCCTCTTCCTCTGCGGTGCGCTGCTGCTGACTGGGGGCTATTCGCTGACCTGGGAGCCGCCGTCCCAGATGCCGATCCGCACGACGATGAACTCGGCCGGATAGACGGGCTGGACACCGATCTCCACGTGCAGCACGCCCTGCTTGCGGGTGGCGGGCGGATTGAGCGCCTCGTCGATCCGGACGAAGAACGCCTCGGCCTCGGTCGCTCCGAACAGGGCGCCGTCCCGCCAGACGCGGCCGAGGAACTCCGTCAGCGTCCGCTTGAGCCGATTCCACAGGGCCAGGTCGTTCGGTTCGAAGACCGCACTGCGCAGGGACTCCTGGATCGACTCCTCCAGGAACAGGAACAGCCGGCGCACATTGATGTACTGCCAGGTCACATTGCTGGATGTGGTGCGGGCGCCCCACACCACGGGCACGCCCTGGCCCGGCAGGATCCGCAGGGCGTTCACCCCGTTGGGGTTGAGCAGCTCCTGTTCGCTGTCCCGCAGCCGCCGGTCCAGCCCCAGCACGCCCGCGATTCCGGTGTTCGCCGGCGCCTTGTGCACGCCGCGCAGTTTGTCGGTGCTCGCGTAGAGACCGGCGATGTGACCCGAGGGCGGCTGGGAAACGATCCGGTTGCGGGACGGATCGCGGACCTGGACCCAGGGGTAGTACAGCGCGGCGAACCCCTTGTCCAGTTTCCCGGTCAGCGCGGTGCGCTGCTGCAGGACGGCCGTCGGCTCGATGCCCTGCCCGGCGTCCAGAATCGCGAACCGGTCGTGCAGGGCCTCGCAATGCTCCACGACCGCCTGCTGGGCCTCGATGCCGACGCCCGGCGCGACGACCAGGCTGATCTCGTCGATCGCTTCGATCAGGGCCAACTGTTCGCGCATGCCGTCGGAGGTGTCGAGCTCTTGCCAGTCGGCGGCCGGATCGCCGGGCTCCCCCGCGCCCAGGGTGACCGGGCCCGCCTTGGGGCGCGGGTCCACGGTGGCCAAGGCCGCGACCTCGGCCGGCACGATCTTCAGGTAATCGCTGTCCACGGCCTGCCCCGCCCACCAGCGGGGATGGGAGGAGGCGGTGGACAGGCCGCGGAAGGTGACCGGGTCGGTTCCGTCGGGACTGGCCAGCTTCAGGTCGAACTCGGCGGTGGACAGGCGTGCTCCGGGCTTGAGGTCGCGGGTCAACGGCCTGTTCAGGACCACTGCCTCGCCGGTCGTCTCCGCGACCGTCGCCCACTCACGGACCGTGCCGTCGTCCAGCAGCACCACCGAGCCCCTGGGGACCAGAGCCCGCAGCGACAGCGCGGCCGGGACGTCCAGCCGTACCGTCTTGTCGCCCGTCTTCAGCGGCGAGGTCGTGACGGAGCTGCCCGCGAAGTCGGTGCCCCCCGGCAGGGCGACCGCCACCTCGATCACGTCCGGCGCCTCGACCCGGCGGACCACGGCCTCGACGGACTCCGCATCCTTGGTGACCAGGATGTTGTCGCCCGGGGCGAAGGTGCCGACGGCATCGACCGTCAGCCTGCGGCGAGTGTCGTCGACCGCGGTGACCTGCGCGGTGTCACGGAGTATCCCCAGCCCGGACTGCGCTGCGCCCAGGGCGGCCTGCAGTGCGCTGGAGTCCTCGATCTCCACCTGGCCGCCGCGGCCGCCAGCGCCGGTACTCAACGCCACCGCCCTGCCGACCGGCGCGCCGTCGGCCGCCCGGCCGGGCAGGTCGGCGAAGGCCGGAGTGGCCTTGCCGGCCCGCAGGACGAAGCACTGAGTGCCGCCGTTACGGAAGAAGCCCTCGACGGCGAGCGGCAGGTGGACGGGCGTGCCGGCGCCGTCGATCGGTCCGCCGAAGGTCCTGGTGAAGGCGTCGAGGCTGCCGACGAAGGTGGGCGCACCGGTGGGACCGTCCGCGCACAGACCGATGAAGGCGGCGATGCTCGTCGACACCCCGCGCACGGGCGAGGGGGGTTCGGTCTCGACGATGGTGACCCCGGGGAGCGTGGGGATGGTCATGCAGATGTCCTTTCAGGAGGGGGTCAGCCGGATCTCGAGGGCGTCGTCGGCGGGCGGGCCGTCGGAGAGCAGGCCGTAGCGGGCACTCACCGAGCGGACGACGCGGCCGGCGGCCGGCTCTGGCTCGGGGACGGGCACCGTGACCATCACGGGGACGACGGGCTTCCAGGCCGCGGGGCGGCCCATGGTGCCCCAGAACTCGGCCAGCTTCGTGAAGCCGTCGGCCGGCAGCAACTCGACGGGCAGCGGGCTCTCCCGCAACGACACTGGGACGCCCGCCAGTTGCTGGGGCGTCAGCACCGCGGCGGGCACCAGTGGACCGGCGGCCACCAGCGCGCCGATCACCTCGCCGAGCAGCGCGTGCTCCTGCTCGGTCGCGGCAATCTGGGGCGAGTCCCGAGCTCCGTTCCAGGCGGACAGCAGATACAGGCAGCGCACCCGGACCGGCGTACGACGGTGCGTGGGCGCGCCCTCGACGAATGGGGCACCGCCTTCCCGGGCACCCTGCCGCAGCCGTCGGTTCTCGCGCAGGTCGACGAGACAGCAGTTCAGGAACACCCCTTGGGCGGCCCCCCCGACCTGGGACCGCCAGGTCTCGTCGGGCGGCTGGAACCCGACCTGCGCGTTCCCGAGCCCAGGCACCCGCGCGAGCAGGGTCTGGCGGAGCACGAGGTCGACGGTGTCGATCACCGGCGGCTCACCATCCCGTGCCGTTGTCCCGCATCCACTGCTTCATGCGCTCGTTCGGGTTGGGCGGGTCCCAGCCGTTCGGCACCAGACGGGGGTCGCCCAGCGGGCGGTCCCTCTTCTGGCTGTTGCACCGGGTGCAGATCCCGGCGAGATTGCTCAGATGGCTGGCGGTACGGGCCTCTTCGAGGGTCACGAGGCCGGCGCCCATGGCGGCCTCGGCGTCCACGAGCGAGTGGAGGTGGTCGGCGGCGGCGGTGGGTCGGGACTGACACATCTCGCAGGTCGGGATGAGCCTGCGGATGATCCGGGACAGTTGGCGCCACTGACGTCGCCGCTGCATCTCCACGGCGTTGCGGCGGTAGGCCCACTTTGACTTCGCCTTCTTCGTGGCCTTGGCGAGTTTCGCCGCGGCGGGGCTCTTCGGTGCCTTGGGCGTGGACGTCTTTGCGGCGGCGGCCTTTGGGGCGGCGGATGCGGCCTTCTTGGCGGGCGCGGCTTTCGTCATCCCGGCGGCAGCCTTTGGTGTCGTCGGCTTCGGCTTCGGTTTGGCCTCGGATGGTGTCGGTCCGGGTGCCGGCTTCGGCTTCGCTGCCGTCGGCATGGGGGCCGCCGGCTTGGGTGCTGCCGGGGACGCTGTAGGCGTCTCCGAGGTCGGAGCCACGGAAACTGCCTTCGCAGAGGCGGAGATCGGAGCCTTGGGCACTGCCTTCGGGGCGTCCTCGGCCGGGGGCTTCGGGACCGCCTTCGGGGGGAGGGCAGCCTTCTCGTCCGGGACGGGGACCGGCGGCTTGGGCGGTTGCGGAGCCTTCTTCGGGGGGTGCGGGGCCGGTGGGGCCTTCTTCAGCGGAGCCGGGGGCGGCAGCTTCTTCGGAGGTGCGGGCCGAGCCGGGGGCGGAGGCTGTTTGGCGGGCGGCGCCGCAGGCGGGGCCACCTTCATCATGCCGTTTTGGATCACGTTCTTGACGGCCTGCCAGGCCACCTCGGCCAGTTTCTGCACGTCCCGCTGGATCGCGGCGTCCCGCTCCGGCCCCTGCACCAACTGCAGGTCCTGCTGCAGTTGCAGAGCCGGCGGCCCCGCCGCGATCATGAGCTGACCCGTCGACAGCAGAATCGATGTGATCCGCCGCCCGACCGTCGCCTGGTGCAGGCTCACCACATACAGAACGGCGCCGATCACCTGCCGCCAGAACTCCTCGTCTTTGAGGAAGCCCTTGGGGTTCTTCGCGATGCTGTCCAGGATTCCCTTGACCGCCCCCGCCGCGCCCACCACCTTCAGCGCGACTTGGACCTCCTCGCCACCGACGTAGGACAGCGCGAGCTGCAGGCCGAGCGCGCCCATCAGCTGGCCGATCTCCTCGTCGGTGAACAGCGCGGACTTTTCCGGCTGTTGGTCGCCGAACACCGCTTGGTCGATCTTCTTGAGTCCCTTGCCCCCGTAGTGCGTGACCAGCCCGGACAGCGCAGGCACCTTGGTGACGGGGTCGATGAGGACGGACTGGCCGGTCTCCGGATCCTTCGGCCCCTGCTCGGCCAGGGCCTTCACCGCGTCCCGCCCCTCCTTGCCCTGTGCGTCGACCACCGCCACCACCGTGCGGATCTTCTTCTTGGTCTGCGGCGTCACCGGGAGCTGGTCGATCACCGGATCTGCCGCAGCCGTCGCCGCGTACGGGAGGCCGCCCAGGGTGTCGATCGCGCTCGTGACCTCAAGCAGCACGCCCTCCTGCTCACCCACCACGGTGTGGACGGCCGAGCGGGCCTTCTCCTTAGCAGCGGCCCACAGGGACTTCAGGCCGTAGGGCTCCTTGTCCTTGTCCGCGCACGCAATGCCGACCGGGGTCCCGACGGCCACCGGCGCCGGGAGTCCGGCCGAGGCCAGCGCCCCGGCGCCGTCGGCCTCCGCCTCCGCCGACCGCCGCCCACCAGCACCCGCCGGTGCCCGCTGTTGCAGTACATGGGTGAGCTCGTGCGCGAGCAGGGCCCTGCCACGCGGCGAGTGCGGATCGAACCGCCCGGGACCGAACACAATGTGCCGACCCGCCGCGTAAGCCTGTGCGTGCAGCCGGTCGGCCGTCGCGGCGGCCGCCGGGTCGGTATGGACCGCGACATCGGCGAGCGGCGCCCCGAAGGCCCGCTCCAGCGGCCCCCGGACCGACACCGGAAGCGCACGCCCCTGCTCCGTGTCGCGTTCGTCGAGTACGGCCGGCAGCGAGCCGTCCCGTGCGCGGCCGGGGTCCGACATCAGAGCGCACCCCCCGCGGTCCGTTCCCGCGCCGGCTGCCCGAACTTGTCGTACTCCCGCTCCACCGCGCGCAGCATCGTCTCGTGGTCCACCACACCACCACCGGCCACCGCCAGATGCGCGGCGGTGACCACCACGTTGCGGATGTGGCCGCCGGACAGCGGGTAGCGCTCGGCCAGCAGCCGGAAATCCAGGTCCGGTGTATGTGGCAGTCCCGCCGGCCACGTGCTCCGCCAGATCCGTTCGCGCTCGGGCACCTCGGGAAAGGGGAAGTGCACGATGAAGGAGAGCCGGCGCGTGAACGCCTCGTCCAGGTGGTGCCGCAGGTTGGTGGCGAGCACCGCAAGCCCGTCGTAGTCCTCCATCCGCTGCAGCAGGTAGGCCACCTCCAGGTTGGCGTAACGGTCCCGCGCGTCCTGGACCTCGCTCCGCTTGCCGAAGAGCGCGTCCGCCTCGTCGAAGAGCAGCACCGCGTCGGTGCGTTCGGCCGCCGTGAAGACGGCCTCAAGGTTGCGTTCCGTCTCACCGATGTACTTGGAAACCACCGACGCCAGGTCGACCCGGTACAGAGGATGACCGATCTCCCCGGCGATGAGCCGGGCGGCGAGCGTCTTCCCGGTACCGCTGGGCCCGGCGAACAGAACCGAGACCCCGCGCCCGGCGGCGTCGGGCAGCCGGTACCGCTCCCGGACCGAGCTCCGGCACGCCACATGGGACCGTACGTCGTGCAGTTGCTCGACCACGGGCGCGGGCAGGACCAGCGAGGACCAGTCGCCGGTGGTCGACAGGCGGGTCGCCAGCCGCTCCAGGGCCCGTGCCGTCACCAGAGATGCCACCTCGCAGACGTCCGCGACCGTCACACACGGCGCTGCGCCTCCACGGTCCTCGCCACCCTCCGCGCCCGTCTCGAACGTGGCGTGCCCGCGGGCCGCCAACGCCTCCACGAGCCTGCGCTGTTCCATACCGGCCAGGTGGGTCCACACACCCCGTGGGCGGGCCGTGGGCGTCCCTTCGAGCGCGACACCCCGCTCTCGCAGCGCCGCCGCCAGCGCCGGGCCGGTCGGATCGGTGGGGGCGTGCAGCACCGGTACAGAGGCGATGCCGGCCGGTGCGGCCCCTGGCGGCACCGGTGGCAGGGACCGCTCGGCGCCGATGACGACGGCATGCGCGAACAGTTCCCACACCGGATCGGGCGGTGGGGCGCCGGCTGAGACGTCGACCACCACGACCGCCTCGCGCAGCAGCGCGTGGGCGGCCAGCCGCCGGGCGGTCCCCGGCTCGCCCAGCGCTTCCGCCTCGATCCGCAGCACCGTGCGGTCCGCCCGCGCGGCACTCCACCAGGCCACGTCGAGGCAGGGGCCGGCCTGGGGCCCATACAGGTGGGTCAGGGCCGGAGCCGGACCGAGCAACCGCCGCGTCAGTGCCCGTACGGCTGCCCCGTCCCCGGGTTCCGGCGGGACGTATGCATCCACCTCGGCCACCGAGGCGAGGTCTTCCGGGAGCTCGGACACTCCGAAGGTCCAGCTCAGCAGCGCGCCGGACGCGCGCAGTGTCGAGCGGTGCGAACAGGAGTCGGTGGGCCCGTCGCCGAGTACCTCCAACAGCCCGAGGCGGATCAGCGGGGCACCGGGCCCCAGCCGAACTGCGACGGTGTCCCGCTCAGCGTCATCGGCGCAGCACAGTTGGGCGACGAGGTCCACGCTCGGGTACGGGAACCCAGGGTCGCCGCCACCATCGCGCAACCAGGCGAGAGTCCGTCCGAAGACGGGGTCAAGGTCGGGTGCCAGGACCAGGGCCAGGGCGCACAGGTCGAAGTTGTCGAACCCCTGTCGCAGCAGCGGGGCCGCCAGGTGGTCGGGCAGCGGCGGCGGGGACGCCACACTGGCCGTCGGCCGTCGCGCGGTCAGCTCCACGACAATCTGGCGGCGGGACGGATACAGCCGCTCCAACGGGTCGGCCTCGGCCGCGCGGACTGCTCCCGGTGCCTGCGGCTCCTCCGCGAGCGGCGGCGAGGACGACTCCTGCATAGCGCGTACGAGCACGTCGGTGACCCAGTGCCGAAGCGGTGAGAGTTCCGGCATCCGCCGGGAGGCTGTGGGGGGCACAGAAGGATGGCTACCGCGCTTCCCGGCGGATGCCACCCGCCTTCGAGGGGGAAATTCCGGGGGGCCCGGGTGGAGGAAGGCCTCCACCTCCTCAGCCAGCTCTCCGCCCCCTCCTCAACCTCGTGGCGGGGCCTCGCCGCCGGCGCCTTCAGCTCCCCCCGGGCTACGCAGCACCCGCACCGCCGCCTCGCGGTGCGTGACTCCCAGTTTGCGCAGCACCGCGTGGACGTGCGACTTGACGGTCGCCCTCCCGATGACCAACCGCTCACTGATCTGCTGGTTGGACAGACCCTCCGCGATGAGAAAGAGCACCTCGCGCTCACGCGCCGTCAGGGAGGCTGGTAGCTCGCCTCGTACCGGGCCCGGAGGCGTTCCGGCGCCCTGTACGTGGCGGAGCAGCCAGGCCGCGATCCGGGGCGGGCACGGTGCTTCGCCCCGTACCACGCCGGTGATGGCGGCCACCATGTCTTGGAGCGAGTGCCCGGCGTCGATGAACCCGGCGACTCCGGCCTGTGCGGCGGCGATGATCACCTCGCGCGTGGGTCGGGTGTCCTCCACGCCGAAGGCGAGGAGCCGGGTGTCTGGGGTGCCGGATCGGATCGACCGTACGGCCGCGACGCTGTCCGGCACGGCGAGGTCGAGCAGGAGGACGGAAGGCCGGAGCCGGTTGGCTGCCGAGACCGCTTCGGCGGCGGTACCGCCGCTGCCGACGAGCAAGAGTGCGGGCTGGGACCGCAGCGCCTCGAGGGTCGCCTCTCGGTACACCCGTACGGGGGCGATGAGCAGTACATCGATCACACCGAGTTGAGCCTACCCGTGGCCGGTGGCTGAAGGTGACAGCCCTGCCTGGTGTGTTGCCGATGCCGGGACGCCGGGGTGACGGATCGTCAGTCCAGATCACCTTCATCCGCTCTGAGGCATCGCCTCGAAAGCCTCCTCGTATGGCGCCGGAAACAGGATTCGGTTCACGGTGAAGGTGATGTCGACGCGGTGCCTGGCACAGCAGCTCGCCGTGCCAGAGCGCGGAGGAAGGAACCAGCATGCCCACATCACAAGACCACGGCGGTGGCAACCGGCCAGTGTGTTGGCCTACATAGGGGAACTCGCGGCCCTGACTGCCGCGTTCCTTGTGTGACCTGTGGGTCGATTCCATGCTGGTGCCATGCCCTGCCATGCCCGACCTCACTTCGACCCGCATCTTCCTTGGTCACCGGCCGGACAGGTTGCTGATGTCCCGCGACGGCCGACTGCTCTATGCGGTCTGCGCCTATGACGACGTCATCTGCGTGATCGACATGGTCACCGACACTTCCAGCTATTACCGGTGACCGATCGAGTCGCCTACACCACCGCGTTTTCTGATGTGCCGTCAGTCTGCCAGCATCTGCCTTGATCAAGTCGCCGCCCTGTCAGCACCGCGTGATCGGGCCGCTGGCGGAACAGCTGCAGACCCTGGCCGATCCCAGCACCGGCGTGCTTTTGAGCGTGCTGCTGGTGGCGTGCTCGGCGGTGCTGACCGGGGCGCGCTCTCCGGCCGGTGCCGTCTCTTTGGGTTCAGGTCAATTTCCACGGGTGGGAGTGGGCAGCGCATCGGTAGTCCGCCCGCACTGCGGACTTCGTAGCCGGACATCACATGGTTTCCCGGAATGGGTGGGAAGGAGCAGACCGTCACCCAGCCACAGGGCGCGTCCGAACCGGATGTTGAATCCGCTGTCACCTGCGGCCAAGACGGGGTCGATTCAGGGGCTGCTGGAAGGTGCGCGTGAACGAGATGCTGAAGGCCAATAGGACCTCCTTCTCCGTCGCAGCCCGCCATTGCCCCGGGCCGCGCCACTCCCATCGTCTGCCCTCCCGGTCCGCCCTGTCCACCGCAGTCGTCGGCGGCCGCCAGGGGCATGGCCGCGGCATACCAAGTGGCAGACGTACGGCGGGGCTTCCGCGGACGCAAGAGCCGTCCGCCGACTGGCCCGCCTTCGGCTCCGGGCGCACGATGGAGACACCGGCACTGGCGCCGCGGGTCTGGCGCGAGTCCGCGTCACCGGCGCGAGGAGGCCGACCATGACGCACACCGCTTCCCCTGCAACAGCCAAGTCCCGTACAGCAACCGGCGCGAAGTCCCGGACGTCCGCGGCCGCCAAGACCCGAACCCCGGCGGCGCTGACGCCCGGCGGCACGGAATCGGAGAACCACCCCTGGAAAATACAGCTGGTCGACCACCCCCCGCGTTTCGAGTCGCCGTACTTCCGGGACGCGAAGAAGGCGGCACACAAGATCCTCGCCGAGATGAGCGAGGACGACCTCCCCTACGGGCCCCAGCCTCCCGGTGCCGAGCATTGGGAGATGCATCACGGCGGCAGTCTGTGGGTCAAAGGGGTCAGCGGCTGGCGTATGTACCGCGCGCGGGTGGGCATCGAGTGGAGCATGCAGTTCTGCGCCGACCCGGCGAAGGTAGACCGGCTGCGGCAGGAGGCCGCCGAGCTCATCGACGCTTTCCCCAACACCCTGCGCGCCCTTGGGGAACTGGGTTACGACGGCGCCGAGGAACTGCTGCGCACGCCGATCACGGACGCCGACGGCGTTGAGCAGTGGACCGACTCGCTATTCAACGCGTGCGTGCCGATGAGTAACGGCAACCACCAGGGCGTCCTTCCCAAAGTGCCCGGGGAGCACCACTACCCGTGGCCCGTCAAGGGCGCTGACTTCGTCCGGCACGACGACTTCCAACTGTGGGTGAACCTGCCTGACGGCACCCACGGCGCCGTGGCCCCGGTGGACCGGCGCGGATCGGGTGACGGACACGTACGCCTGGTACACGCGCCCGAGGGAAGCGAGGCGGGCGACATCCTCGCCAAGGCCGCCGAGTAGCCGAGGGGATTCTCACCCCTCGGCCCTCGCAGATCCGTACGTGACAATCTCTCGTCATACGGCTCTTGTCGTTCTGGTCACCAG
>NZ_JBEXHZ010000045.1:0-42689 GCF_040608315.1 Streptomyces sp. NPDC005195 | reverse complement strand
CCGACTCTATCAGACCGTTTCCGTATCCGATTTCCTCGGCGCTTTCCAGGTTTCCGCTTTCGCGTTTCCCTTTCCGGCGGTTCCGACTTTATCAGTGATTTTCCGTCTCTCTGACCACCCTCCTGCAGACATACAGAAGGAGACCCCGAGATAGGATCTGACAAGTTGGGTGCTGCCAGGCAACGACGCTTGGATGCGCCGCTCAGCCTCAAGCAGGAGTACGACTGTACAGGGGGCCTCGGAGCGGGCGCAAATCGTTTGCGCCGTGCTCTACGTCTGTCAACCGGAACCTCTCGTGCAGAACCGGCACTTCATATGACATACCCTGCTCGAACAGTGCGCCGTCCCGGACAGACAGTGACGGCCCCTCATGAATCTCCACCCTTGGGAGGCTTCCCATGACCACCGTTACGTCCCCTCTTGCAGGACGCGCCATCGGACTCGCCGCGGTACCGGATCCCGTCTTCTCCGGCGCGATGGTCGGCCCCGGCACGGCGATCGATCCCGTGCGTGAGCCCTCGGAGGCTGTCGCTCCCGTTGACGGAGTAATCGTCTCCCTCCACCCCCACGCCTTCGTCGTCGTCGACGAACAGGGTCACGGCGTGCTCACGCACCTGGGCATCGACACCGTGCAGCTCAACGGCGAGGGCTTCGAGCTGCTCGTCAACAAGGGAGACACCGTCACGCGCGGCCAGGCCGTGTTGCGCTGGAACCCGGCTGCCGTGGAACAGGCCGGCAAGTCGCCGATCTGCCCGGTCGTGGCACTCGAGGCAACGGCCGACTCCCTCTCCGACGTCCGCGAGGACGGCGACGTGAAGTCCGGCGACACCCTCTTCGCCTGGCAGTGACCTCCGTGCAGTCCTCGACGGCACATCGCATGACCACCGCGGCGGCGGGACCCGCCGCACTATCGGAGACGGGTGAGATGGAGACAACGCTGCGAGGCGTCGGCGTGAGCCACGGTGTGGCGATCGGCGAGGTTCGGCACATGGGAACGGCGGTCCTCGAACCGCCTGCCAAGCAGATCCCGGCGGAGGACGCGGAGCGCGAACAAGGGCGCGCCCGCAAGGCCGTCGAGGCGGTGGCGGCCGACTTGATCGCGCGCGGCAATCTGGCCGGCGGCGAGGCCCAGCACGTGCTCGAGGCGCAGGCCATGATGGCCCAGGACCCCGAGTTGATGGCCGACGTGGACCGGCGTATCGCCGTCGGCAGCACGGCGGAGCGCGCGGTCTACGACGCGTTCGCCTCGTACCGGGCTCTGTTGGCGGGTGCGGGTGAGTACCTCGCCGGCCGTGTGGCCGACCTCGACGACGTGCGGAACCGTATCGTCGCCCGGCTGCTCGGCGTACCCATGCCGGGTGTCCCGGACAGTGACGAGCCCTACGTTCTCATCGCCCGTGACCTCGCCCCCGCGGACACGGCGCTGCTCGACCCCACCCTCGTGCTCGGCTTCGTCACCGAGGAGGGCGGGCCGACCAGCCACAGCGCGATCCTGGCGCGGGCGCTCGGCGTACCCGCCGTGGTCGCGCTGCCCGGTGCCGGCGAACTCGCCGAGGGCACCGTGATCGCCGTGGACGGCAGCACCGGTGAGATCTTCGTGGAGCCGAGCGCCGAGAAGAAGGCACAACTGCGAGCCGCGGCCGCGGAGCGCAGGGCGGCACTGTCCGTCTCGACCGGTCCCGGCGCCACCTCCGACGGGCACAAGGTGCCGCTGCTGGCCAACGTCGGTGGCCCGTCCGACGTGCCGGCCGCTGTGGAGGCCGGAGCCGAAGGTGTCGGTCTGTTCCGTACCGAGTTCCTCTTCCTGGACGACAGCAAGCAGGCGCCCTCGGAGGAGAAGCAGGTCGAGGCGTACCGGCAGGTGCTCGAGGCGTTCCCCGAGGGACGCGTCGTGGTGCGTGTGCTGGACGCGGGCGCGGACAAGCCGCTCGAGTTCCTGACTCCGGCCGACGAGCCGAACCCGGCGCTGGGTGTGCGGGGTCTGCGTACGCTGCTCGACCACCCCGACGTGCTGCGGACGCAGCTGACGGCGCTGGCGAAGGCTTCGGAAGGACTGCCGGTCCACCTCGAAGTGATGGCTCCGATGGTCGCGGACCGCATCGACGCCAAGGCGTTCGCCGACGCGTGCCGTGCCGCCGGACTACGGGCGAAGTTCGGCGCCATGGTGGAGATCCCGTCGGCCGCCCTGCGGGCGCGGTCGATCCTCCAGGAGGTCGAGTTCCTGTCCCTGGGCACGAACGACCTCGCGCAGTACACCTTCGCCGCGGACCGGCAGGTGGGCGCGGTGTCCCGGCTGCAGGACCCGTGGCAGCCCGCGTTGCTCGACCTGGTCGCGCTGTCCGCCGAGGCGGCGAAGGCCGAGGGCAAGAGCTGTGGCGTCTGCGGTGAGGCCGCGTCGGACCCGCTGCTCGCGTGTGTGCTGACGGGTCTGGGGATCACCTCCCTGTCGATGGGTGCCGCGTCGATCCCCTATGTCCGGGCGACGCTCGCCAAGTACACGCTCGCGCAGTGCGAACGTGCCGCCGCGGCCGCACGCGCCGCGGACACGGCCGAGGAGGCGCGCACGGCGGCTCAGGCGGTGCTCTCCGGCGAGTGACGCGGCTCCTCGCCGAGCGAGGGCCGCCCGCCGAGGGGCGCTCCACCCGCGGGTGGAGCGCCCCTTCGCCTTCAGTGGGTGTGATCTGTCGTCCCTCCTTCGGGTCCGAGGTCGGGCGGTACGCAGTAGTCGACGCCCGATTCCGGGGAGACGAGGTCGCCGGACGCTACATCGGTGCAGTAGGCGTCGAAGACCTCACCGGCGGTGAGGGGTTCCAGTCCGTCGGCGCGCAGGCGCCATCCGTAGACGCGGTCGGTCGTGCCGGGGGCGGTGGTGCGCATGACGAGGCCGCCTGCGCTACGGGTGGCGATGCCCAGAGCGAGGACCGTGGTGAATTCCAGGGCTTCCGCTTCGTCGAGGCGGGCGGTGCCCCCGGCGTCGTCGTGGGCCCGGAGCGCGGCGACGAGTGGTTCGGGTGCCGTCGAGACACTGCAGACGAGGTGGCGTTCGCCGGGATCCGCGGTGTCGAGGACCCGGGCGAGCAGGCGGGAGGCCCGCGCGAAGGACGCGCGTCCGATGTCCTCTCCGCAGGAGGCGCAGTCGCCGACGCGGGCCAGGAGTGTCGTCGCGTACTCCCAGGTCGCCTTGCGGACGGCTTCGTCGATCAGGTCCGGAACGAGGTCGGCGAGGGGCTGGCCCTGGTACGGAACGGTGGAGCCGGTGGCGGCCAGTTCGGCGGTGAAACGGGTGCGGCTGGCGGCGGCGTCGGGTTCCAGTCCGTTGTGGACGCAGAACTCCGCGTACTCCTCGGGGTCGAAGAGTGCCACCGTGGTGTGGCTGCCCTGGGCGGCGAGAGTCCGCAGCAGGGATTCCACCTGCTGGAGGTAGGCAGTGTGGTCGTCGAAGGTGAAGGTGCGGTAGCGCCGCATCGCCGTGAAGTCGTGGGCGTCGGTCAGCAGACCGATCGTGCCGGCGATTTCACGGCGCAGGACGCGTCGCATGGTCTGGTGTTCGGTGTGCGCCATTGTTTCCCCCTGTGCACAGTCGATCAATGCTCACTCACAGTAATCGACGGCACTGACAACGGCCCGCGGGCGAGGTGCTCGCAGACCGCTTTGTGAGAGAACAAGCAGGTCACAGGGGGTGGACGTGTCCGGGACGGTTCAGCCGTCGGCGGCGCTCGACCTTCGCGGTGACGGCGCGTGGATCGCTGCTGCGCCGGGCGGCCGGTGCGAGTCCGTGGCCGACCGGACGGGTCGGCCACGGGGGCTGGTCAGCCGCGCTTGCGCGCCAGGTCCTCGTAGAACCTCAGTAGTTCGACGTTGTCCACGGAGCCGACGTTGACCGCCTTGCCCAGTGGAGCGCCCTGCAGCAGGCGCTTGACCGGGACCTCGATGCGTTTGCCCGTGAGCGTGTGCGGGACGCCGGGGACCTCGATGACCTCGTCGGGGACATGGCGGGGGGAGAGCTGTTCGCGAATGGTCTGCTTGATGCGGTTGAGGAGCGCTTCGTCGAGTGCGGCTCCGGGGGCGAGGTGGACGAAGAGGGGCATCCAGTAACCGCCGTCGGGCTGTTCGACGCCGATGACGAGCGACTCCTTGATCTCGGGGAGGCGTTCGACGGCTTCGTAGATGTCGGCCGACCCCATGCGCACGCCCTGGCGGTTGAGCGTGGAGTCGGAGCGGCCATGGATGACCACGGAGTTCCGTGAGGTGACGGTGATCCAGTCGCCGTGACGCCACACTCCGGGATAGGTGTCGAAGTAACTGTCGTGGTAGCGGCTGCCGTCGGGGTCGTTCCAGAAACGGATGGGCATGGACGGCATCGGGTTGGTGACCACGAGTTCGCCGACTTCGTCGATGACGGGTTCGCCGCCGGCGTCCCAGGACTGGAGGTCGGTGCCGAGTCCCGCCGCCTGGAGCTCGCCGATGTACACCGGGAGGGTGGGCACGGCTCCCGCGAAGCAGGAGCACACGTCCGTCCCCCCGCTGACCGAGGCGATCCACAGGTCCTCGCCCACCTCGTCGTGCAGCCAGCGGAAGCCGTCGGGCGGCAGCGGCGAGCCGGTGGTCGCGACGCACCTCACGCGCGTGAGGTCGAAGTCGCGTGCGGGGTGCACCTCCGCCTTGCGGCACGCCATGACGTACGCGGCGGACGTACCGAACAGGGTCGCTCCCGTGCGTTCGGCGATGCGCCACTGGGCACCGGTGTCCGGGTAGCCGGGACTGCCGTCGTACAGGACGATCGTGGTGCCCGTGAGCAGGCCCGAGACGAGGAAGTTCCACATCATCCAGCCGGTGGACGTGTACCAGAAGAAGCGGTCCTCGGTGCTCAGGTCGCAGTGCAGCCCGAGCTGCTTGAGGTGCTCGACGAGGATCCCGCCCTGGGACTGGACGATCGCCTTGGGCAGCCCGGTCGTTCCCGACGAATAGAGCACCCACAAGGGGTGGTCGAACGGCACCGGTTCGAAGACCGGCTCCACATCGGCGGAGGTCAGCGTGGCCCAGTCCAGGGCGCCTTCGGGCGCCTCCGTGCCGAGCAGCGGGATGTGGACGACTGCGCGCAGGGTGGGCAGCTCGCCACGCAGTTCGGCGACCACGTCGCGGCGGTCGTGCTCCTTGCCGCCGTAGCGGTAGCCGTCGACCGTGAAGAGCACGACAGGTTCGACCTGCTGGAAGCGGTCGAGGACGCTGCGGGCTCCGAAGTCGGGGGCGCAGGAGGTCCACACCGCTCCCACGGCGGCCGTGGCGAGCAGGGCGACCACGGCCTGCGGAACGTTCGGGAGATAGCCGCTGACGCGGTCGCCCGGGGCTACGCCGAGGGCGCGCAGCTCGGCGGCCAGGGAGCCGACCTGGCGGCGCAGCTCGGACCAGCTCACGGGGGTCGGCTCGTGGGTCTCGTCGACGTACAGGAGCGCGGGTTCGTCCGCGCGGGTTCCGGCCGCGCGCAGGGCGTGCTCGGCGTAGTTGAGGGTCGCTCCGGGGAACCATTCGGCGCCGGGCATCGACCGGTCGCCGAGCACGCGGGTGTAGGGGGTCGAGAAGCCTACGTCGAACCACTCGGTGACGGCTTTCCAGAACGTGTCCAGCTCATCCACGGACCAGCGGTGCAGTGCCGCGTAGCCGCCGTGGGAGGGGGCTCCGTGGTGCTCGGCCGCCCAGGCCTGGAATTTCGTGATCTGTGCCTGAGCGATGCGCTCTGGAGCGGGCTGCCAGAGCGGTGAGGGGTTCGCGGTGGACATGGGGCGGCTCCCGGACTGTGCGCGTCGTGTGCGTCGGTCGCGCACGAGCTGGGGTGTGCGCGTCGCGCGGCTGACAGGGACGATGCCATGTGATCGACTTCAGCACCAGGGCAGGCCACACATAGTCGGCGACGTGAAGATGTGCCCTCACCACGGGTGAACGGAAGTTGAACGACTCACCCGTTCGATGGAGGCAATGGCAGGGTGAGCAGCATGGATGGTCGTGACCTGGTGCGTTCGGTGAAGGCGGTCGGTTCGACGGGGGCGGCCCAAGGGTTGCGGACCGTGCGTGCCGCATGGCGCAGGCGGCGTGCCGATGCCGTCGGGCTGCCGCGACGGGGGGCCGAGCGTGCACGGGTGCCGGGCCCGGTGCAGGCCGTGGAACCGGGGCCCGGCGGCGGTGTCGTCCGGTTCAGCCGGTCCGACCTGCGGATCATGGTTGCGGTGAGCGGCGCGGTGTTCTGGGGCTGGGACGGCGTCGGTCCGGAGCCGTCGTACGGGCTCGCCGGCCGTTGTCCGGAGCCGGACCCGCGGGCCGTCCTGGAGCCCGACAAGGACGGCGGGTGGCGGGTGGTGGCCGAACGGGTGACGGTCGTCGTCTCGCGGCACGGAGCCGTCGAGGTGCGCACTCCTGGTGGGGTGATCCTGCGCCGCGATCTGCCGCCCCGCTGGTGGGAGCCGGTCGACGGGGGCGGGGCGCGCTGGATGCAGCGTTCGGAGGTGGCCGCCGACGCCCGGTTCTTCGGTCTGGGCGGGCGGGCGGCGGGTCCCAGGCTGCGCGACGGCACGTACCGGTTGTGGAACACCGATCCGGGGCACGCTTTCGCGCCCGGCGACGACCCGCTGTACATCACCATGCCCGTGCAGATGGTGGTCGCCGACGCGGCCACCCATCTCGTGTTCCACGACTCCTCGTGGGACGGCACGGTGGCTCTGCGTGAGGGTGAGGAGGGCGCGGGCTCCGGACACGACCGGGCCGGAACCTGCGAGTTGCGGATGGACGGCGGGCCACTGCGCTGCTGGGTGATAGTGGGCACTCCCGCGCGCGTGCTGCACGCCTGGGTGTCGCTGGCCGGTGCCCCGGCGCTGCCGCCGGCCTGGGCGCTGGGGCACCATCACGCGCGCTGGGGCTTCGGAAGCGAGCAGGAGGTGCGGCGGATCGTCGCGGGCTACCAGGAGCGTGATCTGCCGCTCGACGCGGTCCATCTGGACATCGACCACTACGACGCGCACCAGGTGTTCACCGTCGACCGGGAGCGCTTCCCGAAACTGCCGGCGCTCGCCGGGGATCTGCGTCGTGACGGTATCCGGCTGGTGTCGATCGTCGACGCGGCCGTCAAGGCCGAGCCGGGCAACGCGGTGTACGACAGCGGCGTCACCGAGAACGCCTTCGTGGGGGATGCGTCGGGCCGGCCCGTACGCAGTGTGGTGTGGCCCGGGGACTCGGTCCATCCGGACTTCACGGACGCGCGCGTGCGGCAGTGGTGGGGCGGTCTCTACGAGGAGCGGCTCGCGCAGGGGTTCTCGGGGTTCTGGCACGACATGAACGAACCGACGTCGTTCACGGCCTTCGGGGAGTCGACGCTGCCGCGGTCGGCGCGGCACTCCCTGGAGGGGCGCGGGGGTGACCACCGTGAGGCGCACAACGTGTACGCCCTGGGGATGGCCCGGGCCGCGTACGAGAGTCTGCGCCACATGGTCCCCCTGGAGCGGCCGTTCCTCTTCTCGCGCTCGGGGTGGGCAGGAATGCAGCGCTACGGGGGGGCCTGGTCCGGGGACGTGGCCACCGGCTGGCCGGGGCTGCGGGCGTCGCTGTCGTTGGTGCTCGGGCTCGGTCTGTGCGGGGTTCCGTACTCGGGTCCTGACGTGGGCGGCTTCGACGGGAGTCCGTCGCCGGAGCTGTATCTGCGGTGGTTCCAGCTCGGCGCGTATCTCCCGCTGTTCCGTACGCACGCGAGTGTGCGGGCGGGGCGCCGGGAACCCTGGGAGTTCGGTGCCGACGTTCTGGAGCACGCGCGCGTGGCGCTCGTCGAGCGGCGGCGGCTGTTGCCGTACTTCGTGACGCTCGCGCATCTGGCGGCCCGTACCGGAGCACCGTATGTGCGTCCGGTGTGGTGGGGCGCGCCAGAGGACCGGGCGTTGCGCGACTGCGAGGACACCTTCCTGCTCGGCGACTGTCTCCTCGTGGCGCCGGTGCTCGACCACGGGGCGGACCGGCGTGCGGTCCAGCTGCCGCGGGGGCGCTGGTACGACACCGTCACCGAAGAGGCGTACGAGGGGCCGGCCCAGGTGCTGCTCGACGCCCCCTTGTCGCGGATTCCGGTCCTGGCGCGCGCGGGTGCCGTTCTGCCCGTCCGGGGCGACGACGGTGCCCTGGAGCTGGAGGTGTGGGCTCCCGCGCGCGGGCGGGTCGGTGGTGGCCTCGTGGTGCCCGATGAGGGCGACGGATGGGACGAGCCGGAGGTGGAACGCTATGTGACGCGCTGGGAGGGGGAGCACGTGGTCGTCCGGCGGGAGGGGGACAACGGCGCGAGCCGGCCGGAACGTCCCGTTCGGATGCGGGGGCTCGGGTCGCTCTGAAGGGCCCCGTGGGGCCCCAGGAGTCCCCTCAGTACCGTCCTTCGAACCACGCCCCGGCCGCCAGGGTGTGCAGCGGGAACGCGAGTTCGGCCGGTCTGCGCAGCAGATGCCAGCCCGCGGTCTCGTCCGTGGCGGCGGAGGCCGGCAGGTCGGCCGCCGGGCGCGCCGGGAGGAGGCCGAAGAGCAGCAGGTGGCCGGCGGGAGAGCTCATCGCGTCGGCGAGGCGCACCTCGCGGCCGGCGGCGTCGATGCCCGTCTCCTCCCTGAGTTCCCGGACGACGGCACGCCGCCAGTCCTCCCGGTCGTCGATGAAGCCTCCGGGCAACGCGATGCCCCCGCGCGCGGGGGCGATGGTCCGGGTGATGACGACCAGGGCGGTGCCCTCGGCGTCGTAGACGGGCTGCAGGGCCACCGCGACCGGCAAGGGGTTGCGGTAGGCGACGGCGCCACAGACCGCGCAGGTGCGGGGCCAGCCGGAGATGCCCTCTCCGTAGGGTGCTCCGCAACTCGAACAGTGCGAGTCCGGGGCGAAGTCGGCGTGTGGGTGCGGGGTTTCGGACACGCCGGGACTGTAGCCGATCACCCGGCGCCGGCTTCAGGCGCCTCCGTGCTCGGTCCGTATTCGGCCGCGGTGCCGCGTACGGCGGGGCCGTTCGGTGGTCGTCACGGGGCGGGTGGACCGGCTCGGCGGGCCGGGCGGCGACTCGTCGTTCACGGGGAGGCCGAAGGAGGTGTCCGGACAGGGCTCGGGCTTGTAGGTGCGGTGCCGGCGCTCCTCGGCGAGCTTGAGGAACCCGGGTCCTTCGAGAGCCGTGCCGAGCGCCCGGTTCGCCGCGGGCCTCAGAGCGTCGTTGCCGCGGGGGCGGCCGGAACCACCCCCGTGGGCCCCGGCCGCCCCTCCTGTACTCCGACGCCCCGGAGGCCTGCGTGGTTCTCTTCCGAAGCTGCCCATTTTCCGTTGCCCGTGGCACACTTCTGACGTTCCGTCAGATCCACGCCATGGAGGGGTCTTGTCGCGTACACGCACGCCTGTGGTCGCCGGATGGTTCGCCGGAGACGGGGACGGGTTCCATCTGCTCGGTACACGCTGCTCGGCGTGCGCCTCGGTCTTCTTCCCCCGCGAGGACGGCTTCTGTCGCAATCCCGGCTGCCCGGGCGGAGACCTGAACGAGGTCCCGCTCTCCCGGCGCGGTCGCATCTGGTCCTACACGGACAGCCGTTACCGGCCACCGTCACCGTATGTGACCGATCCGGAACTCTTGTGGGAGCCCTACGCGTTGATCGCTGTGGAGCTGGAATCCGAGCGGATCGTCGTACTCGGTCAGACGGTTCCCGGTGTCTCCACCGTCGATCTGGCGGTGGGCATGGAAGTGGAGGTCGTCCCCGGTGTGCTGAACGAGGACGAGGAAACGACGTGGACGACGTGGCACTGGCGGCCGACGGGGGTGACGGCATGAGGAGCATGCGGGACACGGGGGTGACGGCATGAGCGGCGAGGTGGCGGTGCTCGGCGCGGGCCTGCACCCGTGGGGCAAGTGGGGACGGGGTTTCGTCGCGTACGGGGTGGCGGCGGCCCGAGCGGCGCTGGCCGACGCGGAGGTCGACTGGCGGGACGTCGACTCGGTCGTGGGCGCGGACACCGTGCGCGGAGGCTATCCGGGACACGTGGCGGGCGCGACCTTCGCGAGGGCGCTCGGCTGGCAGGGAGCGCGGGTGACGAGCGTGTACGCGGCGTGCGCCTCGGGAGCGCAAGCCGTCGGCACCGCGCGGGCGCAGATCCTGTCGGGTCTCGCGGACCTGGTGCTCGTGGTGGGCGCGGACGCGGCGCCCAAGGGGTTCTTCCGTCCGGCGGGCGGGGAGCGGCCGGACGATCCCGACTGGTTGCGGTTCCGTGTCCTCGGCGCGACGAATCCGACGTACTTCGGGCTGTACGCCCGCAGGCGGATGGCCGTGCACGGAGACACCTTGGAGGACTTCGCGCAGGTCAAGGTGAAGAACGCCGCCTTCGGGGCGCTGAACCCGAACGCGCGGTACCGCAAGAGGGTCACCGCCGAGGAGGTGGCCGGCTCCGCGGTCGTCGCCGATCCGCTGCGGCTGCTCGACATCTGCGCGACCTCCGACGGCGGTGCCGCCCTGGTGCTGTCGAGCATGGAGTTCGCACGACGGCACGGGACGGCCGATCCCGTGCGGATCCGCGCGGTGTCGACGGTGACGCCGCGCTATCCCCACACCGTGCTGGATCTGCCGGACATCGCCACGGACTCCGCGGTCGCGGTGGAGCCCGCGGCAGACACCTTCCGCGCCTCGATCGCACGGGCGGCCTACGAGGAGGCGGGGATCGGCCCGGAGGATCTGTCGCTGGCCGAGGTGTACGACCTGTCCACGGCGCTGGAGTTGCAGTGGTACGAGGATCTCGGGCTGTGTACGGAGGGCGAGGCGGCGAAGTTGCTGCGGGAAGGGGCCACGGCGCTGGGCGGCCGGATACCGGTCAACGTCAGCGGAGGCCTGGCCTCCTTCGGCGAAGCCGTACCGGCACAGGCCATAGCCCAGGTGTGCGAGCTGACCTGGCAGCTGCGGGGCCACGCGGGCGACCGGCAGGTCAGGGGAGCACGCGTGGGGATCACCGCGAACCAAGGCCTGTTCGGACACGGATCGTCGGTGGTCGCCGTCCGCTGAGCCGGCAGACTTGCGCACTCTCTGTGACAAGTCGGGAATCCCGCGTGAACAGCTCGTGAATCGCGCCCGGGTGTGCGCGGACGGCGCCAGTATGCTTCCGTGCCCTCCTGGACGGATACTGTCCGCTTCGCCTTCCAGCCGGTCGTCAACCTGACGACCGGAGGGGTCGCGGCGCTGGAGATACTCGCCCGCCCGGAGGCCGGAGACATCCTCGCTCAGGCGCGTCGCGATCCCGAACTCGACGGCCGGCTGGCCGCGTTGGCGATCCAGTCGGCGGCCCGCAAAGGGACCCTGCTGCCGCTGCACGTCAACGTGTTCGCCGGGACCCCGGCCGATCTCGGCGGACTCGCGGCACTGCGCGAGGCGGTCCGCGCGGCCGGGCGGCTGCCGTGGGAGGTCACGGTCGACATCGGGCCTCCGTACACGCATGTGCCGCAGCATGCCCTGCTGGAGGCCGTCGCCACGCTGCGCGGCGACGGCTTCCGGATCTGCGCGGACGGTGTGGGCGACGGCGACGTACCGCTGCGCCTGCTCACGGATCTCGCACCCGACCTGGTGAAGCTCGACGTGTCCCTGCTGGCTCGCCCCGCGGCCGTGCGGGCGATGCGAACGCTGTGCGAACAGCTGGGCGCGCTGTTGTCCGTGGAGGGCGTCGAGACGGAGCTGCAGTGCGCGGCCGCGGTCTCGGCGGGCGCGCAACTGGCGCAGGGCGACCTGTTCGCGCCGCCCGCGCGGCTGCCCGCGGCGGACGTATACGTTCCGGCCCCCTCCCCCGGCGTCGCCCCCACACCCCCGTCCGGGCCTTCGGTGCTGCAGTTCGTGCGGCCCGCCGCGCTGCTGCCCGCGACGGCGTCCGCGGGACGGGTACGCGCGCTGCTCACCGGGTCGCCCGACGTGTCCGGGGTGCTGCTCGTGGACGCCGCGGGGATCCCGGTCCGCTCGGTGCACCGGTCACGATTCCTGTTGTCCATGTCGGGGCCCTACGGGCACGCGCTGTACGCCGACCGCCCGGCCGCCAAGCTCGGGGATCCGCCGCGCACGGTCGGCGTGGACGCCACCGCGTGGGAGGTCCTCGACGTGGTGGCGGACGGGGAACGGGACCGAACGTCCGACGACGTGGCGGTCGTCGACCGCTACGGGCGGTGTGTGGGGGTCGTACGCCTGGCCGATCTCGTACGAGCGCTCTCCGAGAGCCGGGTCGAGGAGGCGGCGGGGCTCAACCCGCTGACACGGCTGCCCGGTTCGGACGTGATCACCACGGAGGTGGACCGGCGGATCGCGCACGGCCGCGTGTTCGCGCTCAGCTGGCTCGATGTCGACCATTTCAAGCGGGTCAACGACGGAGCGGGGTTCGCGGCGGGCGACGAACTCATCCGCGCGGTCGGGCGGGCTCTGCAGCTCGCGGCGTCCGAGGCGACCCGGGTGGGGCACATCGGTGGGGACGACTTCCTGGTCCTGGCGGATCCGGACACGCTCGACCCACTGGCCAGTTCCGTGCTCGACGCGCCATGGTCGGCGGGCGGACAGCCCGTCACGCTGTCGCTGGCCACGATCCTGTGCGCGCCGGGAAGCGTGAGCGACCACCGACAGGCGGCCGCCTGTCTGGCGCCGCTGAAGCAGGCGGCGAAGTCACTGAGCGGGGCGAGCTGGGTTCTGGGGCGTGCGGGTCTGCCGGGCCATGAGGTCCGCCGCGGCTCGGGCGCGGCACAGGCGCAGGCGCAGGCGGGCTGAGCGGCAGGGTAGGTACCCACCGAGTCCCGTAGGTGGGTGTGGCGTCAGGAGACCGCGGGGACACGGGAGCCGCGTGGGGCGTGGAGACATGAGCGGAGACCTGAGGGGAGCCATGTGACGGGCGGTGCCCGGGGGCGCCCCGGGACGAGCGGGCCGGGAGGCCCGTGCCGCGTGTCGATCTTGGCTCGTTCACGGCCCTCAACCGTTCCCGTCGCCGACCTTGACGCCCCCTGGGCACCGGTGAACACTTCCGGGTGTCAGTCGGCATCGCCGCATTCGGGCGTCTCCAGGCACCGCGCCGCCCGGGTTCCCGACCTGTACCAAAGGCCGTCCCCCACGGGCGATTCCGCTGCGACGGCACGCTCGTCACGGACGCCGGGCGGGGCGCGGGACCTCCCTGCCCTCGGCTGAAGTGGCCATGGGAAACGCATCCTGCACGGTGGCCCGGGGCGGTCCGCTCCGGGCGAGGCCTAGGAGCCGCCATGAGCAACGGCGACATATTCGTCGGCGAGTTGATCGGCACTGCGATTCTGATTCTGTTCGGCGCGGGCGTCTGCGCCGCTGTCACACTCGACAAGTCCAAGGCGCGGGGCGCCGGCTGGGTCGTCATCGCCTTCGGATGGGGATTCGGCGTGCTCGCCGGCGCGTACACCGCCGCACCACTGTCCGGGGGACAACTCAACCCGGCCGTGACCATCGGTTTCGCCATCGAGGGCTCGACCAAGTGGGAGGACGTGCCCTTCTACGTCCTGGGGCAGTTCGCCGGCGCCGCCGTCGGCGCCACGCTCTGCTGGCTGCTCTACCTCGGCCAGTTCAACCTCAACGCGGACGAGGACAACGCCATCGAGACGCTGGGCATCTTCTCGACCCGGCCCGAGATCGACAACCCGGTGCAGAACCTCATCACCGAGACCATCGCCACCGCCGGCCTGATGCTGCCCATTCTGGCCATGGTCGGCGGCCACAAGCACGTGGCGGGGATCGGCGACGCGGGACTTCCGGTGCAGCTCATCGCGTTCCTCGTCGTCGGTATCGGCCTCTCGCTGGGCGGCCCCACGGGGTATGCCATCAACCCGGCCCGCGACCTGGGACCACGCCTCATCCACGCACTGCTGCCGATTCCCAACAAGGGCACCTCGCAGTGGAGCTACTCCTGGATCCCGGTGGTCGGCCCGATCGCGGGTGCCGCCATCGGGGCCGCGATCTACAACGCAGCCTTCTGACGAAGGGGACGTCATGACGGACAACGCCGAGAAGTACGTCGCCGCAATCGACCAGGGCACCACATCGAGCCGCTGCATCATCTTCGACCGGGGCGGCGCGATCGTCGCCGTCGACCAGCGCGAGCACCGCCAGATCTTCCCCAAGCCGGGATGGGTGGAACACGACGCCACCGAGATCTGGTCCAAGGTGCAGGCGGTGGTGGCCGGCGCGATCGCCAAAGCCGGCCTGCGCGCCGACCAACTGAGCGCGCTCGGCATCACCAACCAGCGCGAAACGACGGTCCTGTGGGACCGCGCCACCGGCAAGCCCGTGCACAACGCGATCGTCTGGCAGGACACCCGGACCTCCGCGCTCTGCCACGAACTGGGCGGCACGGACGGCCAGGACCGCTTCCGCGACCAGACCGGCCTGCCGCTGGCCAGCTACTTCTCCGGGCCCAAGGCCGCCTGGCTGCTGGACAACGTGCCGGGCCTGCGCGCGCGTGCCGAACGCGGCGAGATCGCCTTCGGCACCATCGACTCCTGGCTGATCTGGAACCTGACGGGCGGCACGAACGGCGGTCGGCACGTCACCGACGTCACCAACGCCGGGCGCACCATGCTGATGAACCTGGAGACCCTCCAGTGGGACCCGTCCATCCTCTCCGCGATGAACATCCCCGAAGCGGTGCTGCCCGAGATCAGGTCCTCCGCCGAGGTGTACGGCACCGCCGTGGGCCAGCTCGCGGGCGTCCCCGTGGCGTCGGCGCTCGGCGACCAGCAGGCGGCGGTCTTCGGGCAGACCTGCTACGACGTGGGGACGGCCAAGAACACGTACGGCACGGGCAGTTTCCTGCTGCTCAACACCGGGAACCGGCCCGTCCCCTCGAAGAACGGGCTGCTCACCACCATGGGGTACAAGATCGGTGGTGAGGCACCCGTCTACTGCCTCGAGGGGTCGATCGCGATCACCGGCGCCCTGGTGCAGTGGTTCCGCGACCAGCTCGGCATCATCCGCAGTGCCGACGAGATCGAGCCGTTGGCCGCGAGCGTCGAGGACAACGGCGGCGCCTACATCGTGCCCGCGTTCTCCGGCCTGTTCGCCCCGTACTGGCGCTCCGACGCCCGCGGTGTCGTCACCGGCCTCACCCGGTACGTCACCAAGGCCCACCTCGCCCGCGCGGTCCTGGAGGCGACGAGCTGGCAGACCCGGGAGGTCGTGGACGCCATGTTCCAGGACTCCGGGGTGCAGATCACCACCTTGAAGGTGGACGGCGGCATGACCAAGAACAACCTGCTGATGCAGCACCAGGCGGATGTCCTCGGCGTGCCGGTGATCCGCCCGAAGGTCTCCGAGACGACCTGCCTGGGAGCGGCCTACGCAGCTGGGCTCGCCACCGGCGTGTGGAACGACCTCGACGAGCTCAAGTCGCACTGGCAGAAGGACGTCGAGTGGGCACCGGCCATGGAGGCCTCCGTACGCGACCGCGAGTACCACAACTGGCGCAAGGCGGTGGAGAAGAGCTTCGGCTGGCACACGGACGACGTCGGCTGAGGACGCGCGCCACGCGCGCGTGGCCCGTGTGAGGCGTACGCGCGCGTGCGCGATCGCGGCCCGTACCCCGGTCGGCGGGGGTACGGGCCGTGTCCGCGACGCCCAGGGGCCCGGGCCCGGGTCAGGTCGTGACCGGTTCGCGTCGGGCGACCGTGGTCGCCAGCGCGTGCTGAACGACCTCGATGAGGACCTCCTTGGCCGACTCCCGGTCCCGTGCGTCACACAGGACGAGCGGCACGTCGTCGTCGAGGTCCAGGGCCTGACGCACCGCCTCGACCGGATGGCGGGCCACTCCTTCGAAGCAGTTGACCCCCATCACGAACGGAATGGAGCGCCGCTCGAAGTAGTCGACGGCGGCGAAGCAGTCCTCCAGCCGCCGGGTGTCGGCGAGCACGATCGCACCGAGCGAACCGGTGGCCAGTTCGTCCCACAGGAACCAGAAGCGGTCCTGTCCGGGCGTCCCGAAGAGGTACAGGACCAGGTCCTCGCGGAGCGTGATGCGGCCGAAGTCCATGGCGACGGTGGTGGTGTTCTTGCCCTCCACGCCGCTGGTGTCGTCCACGGGCCGGCCCACCTCGGTGAGCACCTCCTCGGTGCGCAGCGGCTTGATCTCGCTGACCGCGCCGACCAGGGTCGTCTTGCCCACGCCGAAGCCGCCGGCCACCAGGATCTTGAGCGTGACGGGCTCGACCGGAGGCTTGCCGCGCTCAGTACGCCCGAAGATCATCGATCTCTACTCCTGCTTGATGGGGGTTCGTGCGGCGGTGGGCCGTAGCCTCCGCCGCCGGGGGTTTCGATGACGAGTACGTCGCCGGGGCCGACATCCGTCGTAGCACTTCCGCCAAGTTCGGTGACCGTGCCGTCGGCGCGCTCCACCCGGCCCGCGCCGAGTGCCCCCGGCCCGCCGCCCGCCATGCCGTAGGGCGGCATCCGGCGGTGCTGGGAGAGCGTGGAGAGGGTCATCGGCTCGAGGAAACGGATCCGGCGCACGGCGCCGTCCCCGCCGTTCCAGCGTCCCCGGCCTCCGCTGCCGTGCCGGACCGCGAACTCGTCGAGCCGGACAGGCAGCCGCCATTCCAGCACCTCGGGGTCGGTGAGCCGCGAGTTGGTCATGTGGGTCTGCACGACGGAGGCGCCGGGGAAGCCGTCACCCGCGCCCGATCCGGAGGCCACGGTCTCGTAGTACTGATAGCGCTCATTGCCGAACGTCACGTTGTTCATCGTGCCGGAGCCCTCGGCCTGTACACCGAGGGCTCCGTACAGCGCTCCGGTGATCGCCTGGGAGGTCTCCACGTTGCCGGCGACCACGGCGGCCGGGGGCTCGGGGGCCAGCATCGAGCCGGGCGGCACCACGACGTTCAGGGGACGCAGACAGCCTTCGTTGAGCGGGATGTCGTCGTCGACCAGGGTGCGGAAGACGTACAGGACCGCGGCGTCGACCACGGAGAAGGGTGCGTTGAAGTTGCTGGTGAGCTGCGGGGACGTGCCCGTGAAGTCGATGGTCGCGGAGCGCTCGCGGCGGTCCACCCGCACACTGACCCGGATGACGGCTCCCGAGTCGGTCTCGTAGGCGAACTCGCCGTCCTCCAGGGCGTCGATGACGCGTCGCACGGCTTCCTCGGCATTGTCCTGCACATGGCGCATATAGGCCTGTACGACGTCGATCCCGAAGTTCTCGATCATGCGGGCGACTTCGTCCACGCCCTTCTGGTTGGCGGCGATCTGGGCGCGCAGGTCGGCGAGGTTGGTCTCCGGATCGCGCGAGGGGTAGGGCGCCTCGGTGAGCAGGGCCAGTGTCTCCGCCTCGCGGAACCGGCCGTTCTCGGTGAGCAGCCAGTTGTCGAAGAGGATGCCTTCCTCGTCGATGGTGCGGCTGTTCGCGGGCATGGAACCCGGCGCGATGCCGCCGATCTCGGCGTGGTGGCCGCGTGCGGCGACGTAGAAGAGGATCCGCTCACCCTCCGTGTCGAACACCGGGGTGATCACGGTGACGTCCGGCAGGTGGGTACCACCGTGGTACGGGTCGTTGACCGCGTACGTGTCGCCGGGCCGCATGCTGTCGCCGCGCCGCCGGAGGACCTCCTGCACGCTGGTGCCCATGGAGCCCAGGTGCACCGGGATGTGGGGTGCGTTGGCCACCAGGCTGCCGTCGGGGTCGAAGAGGGCGCAGGAGAAGTCCAGGCGCTCCTTGATGTTGACGGACTGGGCGGTGGACTCCAGACGGGCGCCCATCTGCTCGGCGATGGACATGAAGAGGTTGTTGAAGACCTCCAGGAGGACCGGGTCCGCTTCCGTGCCGAGATCGGAACTCTGCGTAATCGCCACGCGTTCCATGACCAGATGCCCGTCGTCGGTCACCGCGGCCCGCCAGCCGTCGTCGACGACGGTCGTCGCGCTGGACTCCGTGATGATCGCGGGTCCGGTGACGGTCTGCCCGGGGGGCAGTTGCTCGCGGCGGTGCAGGGGCACGTCGCGCCGGACACCCCCCGTGTGCAGGCTGACCGTCTCCGGCGCACCGGGGGCGGCCGAAGGGGTGACGAGGGCGGAGAGATCGGGGGGTTCGGTGAGACCGGTGGCTTCCACGGACAGGGCTTCCACGACGACCGGACGATCGAGGGTGAAGGAGTAGGTGGCGCGATGGAGTTCTTCGAAGGCCCGCGTCATGGTGTCGGGCCGCGTCAGCTCCACGGTGAGCGCCGTGTCCGTGCCGTCGTAGCGGAGCTGGGCGCGGCGGGTGACGCGGATGCGGTGCCCTGGCACGTCCTCGGCGAGAAGTTCGGCACGCGCCGCGCCCTCCAGGTCGTCGGCGGTCTTGAGAACGCCGGGCATCGAGGAGAGTTCCAGGGGGGCCTCCACGGACTGCTCGCGCATGGCCGTGGTGTCGGCGAGCCCGATGCCGAGGGCGGAGAGGACACCGGCCATGGGCGGGACGAGGACCGTGCGGATGCCGAGCGAGTCGGCCACCATGCACGCGTGCTGACCGCCCGCGCCGCCGAAGGTGGTGAGCGCGTACCGGGTGACGTCGTGGCCCTTCTGGACCGAGATCCGTTTGACGGCGTTGGCGATGTTGGCCACGGCGATCTGCAGGTATCCCTCCGCCACCTGCTCCGGGGTGCGGTCGTCGCCGGTCCTCTCGCGGATCTCGCGCGCGAGAGCGGCGAACCGGCCACGCACGAGGGCGTCGTCGAGTGCCTGGTCGCCCTCGGGGCCGAACACCTGGGGGAAGTACGCGGACTGGATGCGGCCGAGCACCACGTTGGCGTCGGTGACCGTGAGCGGGCCGCCGCCGCGGTAGGAGGCGGGGCCCGGAGTGGCGCCTGCCGAGTCGGGTCCCACGCGGTAGCGGGAGCCGTCGAAGTGGAGCACCGACCCGCCCCCGGCGGCGACGGTGTGGATGTCCAGCATGGGCGCGCGCAACCGGACCCCGGCGATCCGCGTGGTGAAGACGCGTTCGTACTCGCCCGCGAAGTGCGAGACGTCCGTGGAGGTGCCGCCCATGTCGAAGCCGATGACCCGGTCGAAGCCGGCGAGCTGCGACATCCGGGCCATGCCGACGATGCCGCCCGCGGGTCCGGACAGGACGGCGTCCTTGCCTCGGAACCGGCCGGCTTCGGTGAGCCCTCCATTGGACTGCATGAACATCAGCCGCACTCCGCGCAGTTCGTCGGCGACATGCTCGACGTAGCGGCGCAGCACCGGCGACAGGTACGCGTCGACGACCGCCGTGTCGCCCCGCGGGACCAGCCTCATCAACGGGCTGACCTCGCTGGAGAGCGAGATCTGCGGGAATCCGACCGTGGCCGCGAGTTCACCGACGGCCTGTTCGTGGGTGGGGTGGAGATGACTGTGCATGCAGACGACGGCGACGGCGCGGATGCCGGAGTCGTACGCCTCCTGGAGGGGCACGGCGAGGGCGTCGAGGTCGGGGGCGCGCAGGACGGTGCCGTCGGCGGCGATCCGCTCGTCGACCTCGACCACACGCTCGTACAGCAGCTCGGGCAGTTCGATGGCGCGGGCGAAGATGCGTGGGCGGTTCTGGTAGGCGATGCGCAGGGCGTCCCGGAAGCCCCGGGTGACGACGAGAAGGGTGCGTTCTCCCTTGCGTTCCAGGAGGGCGTTGGTGGCGACGGTGGTGCCCATGCGGACGGCGTCGACGGGCGTGTCCCGGGGATCCCGGCCGTCGACGCCGAGGAGTTCGCGTACGCCCGCCACCGCCGCGTCGGCGTACCGGGCGGGATGGTCGGACAGCAGTTT
The DNA here is from genome assembly GCF_040608315.1 of Streptomyces sp. NPDC005195. Classification (NCBI taxonomy): domain Bacteria; kingdom Bacillati; phylum Actinomycetota; class Actinomycetes; order Kitasatosporales; family Streptomycetaceae; genus Streptomyces; species Streptomyces sp. NPDC005195. The sequence goes on along the minus strand of NZ_JBEXHZ010000045.1, from coordinate 22,914 downwards.
GTGCGTGAGCAGACGGCCGTCCGGGCGTCGCGCGACGATGTCGGTGAAGGTGCCGCCCCGGTCGACCCAGAACTGCCAGCCAGTCACTTATGTTCCCCGCTTCCGCCCAGCTCAGAGCGCTCGGAGGCCGTTGATCACGTCGCGCAGAATACTCTCGTCCGGCAGCTCGGCAGGGGGTACGGGACGTGTCACATGGACCATTTCCTCGTGCACGAGGTCACCGATCAGGACCCGTACCACTCCGACGGGCAGGTCGAGCTCGGCGGCGAGTTCGGCGACCGACTGGGGTGTGTCGCGGCAGAGTTCCACGATGTCCACGTGTTCCGGGGACAGGCTGTGGTCCGCTTCGGTGTCGTCCGCGTGGGGTTCGGCGACGACCACGGCGATCAGGTCGAGGCGATGCTGGGCCGGGCTGGTGGTGCGGCCGCGCGTCATGGCATAGGGCCGGACCACCGGTCCGGCGTCGTCGTCGAACCAGTGGCTTGTTCCCTGACCGTCTCCGCTCATGCCATCCCACTACCCGCCGGAGGGCAGATCGGTGCGCGGAGCGGCGGCCAGATGTGCGCCGACCCGCTTCACCAGGAGTGTCATTTCGTAGGCGACCTGCCCGACGTCGGAGTCGGCGTCCGAGAACACGGCGAGGCAGCTGCCGTCGCCGGCGGCCGTGACGAAGAGGAAGGCGTTCTCGAGTTCGACGACGGTCTGCCGGACGCCGCCCGCCTCGAAGTGCCGTCCGACCCCCTTGGCCAGGCTGTGGAAGCCGGAGGCGACGGCGGCCAGGTGCTCGCTGTCCTCCCGGGTCAGGTCCTTGGACGCCCCGGTGGGCAGGCCGTCGCCGGAGAGCACGATCGCCTTGCGGATACTGGCGACGCGGTCCACCAGATCGTCGAGGAGCCAGTTCAGCTCTCCCGACGCCGTGCCGGTCTCGGTGGGCTCTGTTGTCTTCGGCGCGGTCATCGGCCGTCCCCCTCTGTGGTTCCTGGTGCTGTGCCGTCCTGGGCCTGGTCGCCCACGGCGTTCTCCTCGCGGCCGCGCCGCCAGCCGCGCTGGAGCGAGGCCATCCGGTTGCGTACCTCTTCGGCGTCACGATCGGTGGGATCCGGCCCGCGGACGGCGCCGGCTCCCTCGCGCTCCCCGCGCCGCTCGGGGCCGTCCTTCAACTGCGGTGCCAGATGGGCCTGCCGGACGCGGCGGGGCAGGGGTGTCGTACCCGGTTGCGCCCCTTCGGCCGCGGTGTCGGGGCTCGGTCCGGTCCCGGCCGTACCCGGCGGGGAGGTGCGACGGGTGCGTCTGGGCAGCGCGGTGGCCGCCTGGCCGGGGCCGGGCGTCTCGGACCGCGGGCCCGGCAGGCCGGAACGCGGTGCCGCGCCCTGGGCGTGTTCGCCGTTGCGACGCGCGGAGGTGTCGGTGCGCTCGGCGCGCCGGACGGCCGACGGCTTGGCGCTCTCGTGCTCGGCCTTGCCGGCGACACCGAGCAGGTCCACCGGCTCCAGGCCCTTGGCCGGCTCCGGACGCTCGGCGGTCCGCTCGTCCGTCTCGCCGCTCCGCGGCCGTGTCCGGGTCACGGGACGACCGTGCGAGCTGACGAGTTTGGGGGACCCGCGCCGCGGCAGCGGCACCGGGGCGCCCGGACGGTCGTCACCGCTGCGGGCCGTCTCGTCCTGCCCCTCGCGGCCCGGCTGGTGGTGCTCGACCGGTCCGCCGGCGATGGAGCGGCGCGGCCCGAACAGACCGTCCTGTCCGGTGTCCTCGCCGAGGGCGTCCGGGAATCCGCCGAATGCGTTCAGCTCCACCGGCGCCTCCAGTTCGACCGGGCCATCCAGGATCGAGGCGGGCAGACCGGGGAGGCGCACCGGGACCTCGGACAGCGCCGTCTTGCGGTCCGCCTCGGCCTTGCCCTCCTTCGAGGGCAGCGTGCGGTCCAGACGGAAGCCGATGCCGTTGGTGTCCGGGACGTCGTCCGTGAGCAGCGCGTCGGGGAGGAAGACGATGGCGGTCGTGCCGCCGTACGGGGAGGGCTGGAGGGAGACGCGTACGTTCTGCCGCTGGGCGAGCCTGCTGACGACGAAAAGCCCGAGCCGGTCGGTGTCGGAGAGCTCGAACTCGGGGGTCTCGGCGAGCCGCAGATTGGCGTCGAGGAGTGCTTCGGCGGCCATACCGAGGCCGCGGTCGTGGATCTCCAGGGTGAAGCCGTTGGCGACGCGTTCGCCGATGACCTGCACGGCGGTGTGCGGGGGCGAGAACACCGTGGCGTTCTCCAGGAGTTCGGCCACGAGGTGGGTGATGTCGGCCACGGCCGGCCCGGTGACGGCGACGCGGGGCAGCCGGCGCACCTCGATGCGCTCGTAGTCCTCCACCTCGGCGACGGCGGCGCGGACGATGTCCATGAGCTGCACGGGCTTGCGCCACTGCCGGGAGGGCGCGGCGCCGGAGAGGATGACGAGCCCCTCGGCGTGCCGGCGCATGCGCGTGGTCAGGTGGTCCAGGCGGAACAGGTCGGCGAGTTCGTCGGTGTCCTCGGTCCTGCGTTCCATGGTGTCGAGGAGGGTGAGCTGTTTGTGGAGCAGGACCTGGCTGCGGCGAGCGAGGTTGACGAAGACCTCGGAGACACCGTCGCGGAGTTCGGACTGCTTGACCGCGGCCTCGACAGCGGCGCGCTGGAGGGTGTTGAGTGCCTGGCCGACCTCGCCGATCTCGTTCTTGTCGTACTCCAGGCGTGGTGCTTCGGTCTCGACGTCGACCTGTTCGCCCGCGGAGAGTCGGCGCATCACGCTGGGCAGCCGGACGCCGGAGGCCTCGTGGGCCTCCATACGCAGTCGGCCCAGGTCGCGAATGAGGCTCCGGCCGATGCGGACGGACAGGATGATCGAGACCAGCAGGGCGACGAGCCCGAGGACGCCCGCGATGGCCGCCTTGACGACGACTCCCGTGGCCACGGGCCGGATCCGGTGGTGGTAGCGGTCGGTCGCCCTGTTGTCGAGGTCGCCGAGCTCGTCGAGGACATGCCCGGCGGCCCGGTCCCAGCTCTTCGCGGTGACGCCGTGGGGGGAACCTGCCGGGGAGGTGACGACGGCTTGCTCGGCCACACGCAGGGGTGCCGTATCGGCGTTCTTCCAGTAGCTCTCGTAGCGCTCGCTCTCCGAGTCGGGCAGCAGCGGCAGGCTGACGTCGTAGAGCAGCGTGCGCTGGGCCACGAGATCGGAGATGTCACGGATGTCGTCACCGGTGACGCGGCCCGCGACCAGCGCGGAACCGAGAAGGGCGTCCTCGCGCGAGAGCAGCTCGCGGGCGATGTCGATGTTGACGAGGGCGCGGCCCTGCTTGTCCATCTCCACGTTGTCGACGAGGTGGAGGTTGGAGACCAGGGTGTAGCAGGGGTCGACGAGACGGTTGTAGAGGTCGAGTGCCTGGGCCCGGTCGACGGTGCCCTCCTCGACGCTGCGGCGCAGTGAGTCGATGCCGTCGAGGGCGTCCAGCATGATGGTGAGGCGCTCGGCTGTGTCCGCGCCCATCTGCTCGGCCATGCCGTCGCTCTTGGCATTCGCTCGGACTTTCGCCACGGCCCGGTCGGTGGCGGTCCGGCTGTGCCGCAGCGCCGCGAGCGCGTCGGACGCGCGGGGATCGGCGAGATAGACGAGGGTCTGGCGGCGCTCCTGCTGGAGGACGCCGACGGCGTCCTCGGACGGATAGCCGATCTTCTCGACGACGTCGGACACGTTGAACAACTGGTTCGCCTCGCGCCCGGTGATGACCGTCGCGAAGGCCCAGATACCCGTCAGGGAAAGGAGCGGCACGAGGAGCAGCGCCACGATCTTCCGGCGGATGGACTTCCCGCGAAAGCGCATGGCCTCCCCCAGCTCGGCCCCCTCCGGCCCGGGGGCACACCTGTGCGTCAACAAACGGCGTGAGCCTACTACTGACTCGCAGGTAACTCGAAGGGCTGTCCTGGCGGCCGCCCGGCGCGAAGGCCACGGAACCTCCGCGCTTCCGGGAACCGGAGATGGGCAGTTGTCCGTCCATTGGGGGAGATTGCCTCCCTGATTCCGGCACGCGTGAGCGAATCACATCGGACCGGTGGACTTGGTCAGTTGGCCGGATCTTTTTCCTGGTGGGGAATCTTCGGGGCACTCCGTTCGTCTTTCTGTATGGGAGATGGGGGCGGAATCGGCCACAGGGGCCGCATCCCGCGTCCAGGCGGCGTAAAGCAGCGCAAGCCGGGCAGCCACTGGGGAGCAGGTGCCGTACGGCACCCGTGCGAGAGGTCTGCTGGGCGGTGGGGAGTGACGAGTTGATGGGCACGGCGGAGCGGCACGGGGCGTCCGGGAGCGGTGTTGCGGCACCGGTGGCGGAGCGCGGAACCGCACAGGCACCGGATCGGGACAGTCCGGCGGACGGGCGCGATCGAGTGGACGGGCGGCACGCGGTGGCGGGCGGACCCGGCGAAGCGGGGGGACAGGGAGCTGTCACGGCCGAGCGCGAGCGGGCGAGCGGGCAAGACGCCACGGCTGAGGAGCGGGACCCCGTGATCGGGCGGCAGGCCTCCGCCCGGGACGGAGACGCCCGCACCGGCGTGGGGAGTGGATACGCGCGACGAAGCGGCTCTGCTGCGGCGCCCCGTGAGCACGAGCGCGCGGGCAGACCGGGCGGTGGGTCCGCCGGGTACGGGCATGCGGAGGAGGCGGGAGTGGCCGCCGGTGTACCGGAGGCGGCGAGCCGGCGCGGTGCGGTCGGCCGGGGCGTCGCCGCGCACGAAGAACAGGCGTACTACCGGCCGTTGTGGATCGAGGAGCCGGCGCGGCGTCGGCGGTTGCCCGACCCGGTGCGGACCGCGGCCGTGCGGGCGGTCCTCATCATCTCCGTGACACTGATCCAGGCGGTCACCGCGTTCCTGTCCACGATGGCGGAGTCCTGGCTGGCCTTCCCCATGGTCCTGAGCAGCGTGGCCAGCACGGTCGTGGCGACCTGGGCCGTCCTCGACGTCTGGGTCACACGACAGGTGTGGAACCAACGGAACGGGGTGGTGTCGGAGCCGAGCAGCACCGCCCGGGCCCTGCGGCGCGAGCGCCGTCGGGCGCGACGCCAGGCACGCACGACGAAGCGGGCGCAGGAGCGGATACAGCGGCGGGGCGGCGCCGGGCGGTTGTCGCACCCGTGAGGCCGAGGGCCTGAGGTCGGCATCGTCGGCACCTCTGAGTGCGGCACCCCGAGGTCGGCATCGTCGACGCCTGAGTGCGCCACCCCCTGGCCGGCTGTCCCGGCGCCGGACTCCGGGAGCTCGCGCTCCCGGGGTCGCGTTCGGGACGCCTGTCCGGGCCCAGAGTGTCGGGCCGCCTCGCGCCTGGCGCTCTCCGGGTCGCCCTCAGATCGTCGTCGAGGCGGCGTCAGAGGTTCGCCGCGGCGGCTTCGGCCTGCTCCACCGGGCTCTGATGGGCTGTGAGTTGACGCCTCGCTTTCATGAACGGGCGTGGGCGGTCGACGGAGAGCACGGCGGTGGTCCGGCCCTCGCGTTCGTACAGGGCGAGGAGGCCGTCCTCGCCCGGTGTGCCGTCCTCGATGGTGCCCTCGGCGATCCGGACGGTGTCCGCCTGCCGGCGGCGTCCCGCGAACTGGACACGCGCGCCGTACTGATCGGACCAGAAGTAGGGCAGGGAGCGTACGGTCCCGATGGTGCGTCCGGCGAGCAGGTTGCCCACCGCGACGCGGGGTTGTTCGGTGGCGGACGTCCAGTGCTCGGCCCGGGTGCCACCGACGCGGGCGACGTCGCCGACGGCCACCACCTGGGGCAGCCCGGTGACGCATCCGTCGTCGCACAGGACGCCGTCGTGCAGAGCGAGTGCCGAACCGGCCAGCCAGCCGGTGTTGGGGGTCGCGCCGATACCGACGACCACGACGTCGGCGGGCAGGATCCGGCCGTCGGAGAGCTCCACTGCGGTGACGACGGGACCGGCCGGGCCGTCCTGGGCGCGCTCCGGACCGGTCGCGTCACGCCCCCGGCTCGCGCCGGCTCCGCTGCCCCGCAGCGCGGCGACCCCGGTGCCGGTCACCAGCTCGACGCCGCCGCGTCGGTGCAACGCGGCGCACACGGCGGCCATTTCGGGGCCGAGCGGGAGGACGAGGGGCAACGGGGCGGCCTCGACGACGGTGACGTCGTGACCGAGCCCGGCACAGGAGGAAGCGGTCTCGGCGCCGATGAAGCCGCCGCCGATGACGACGACGCGGCGCGGTCCGTGGATGAGTTCCTCGCGCAGGGAGCGGGCGTCGTCGAGGGTGCGCAGGGTGTGCACACCGGTGAGGCCGTCACCCGGAAGCCGGCGGGCCGAGGCGCCGGTGGCGATGACCACGCCGTCCGTGGAGACGGTACGGCCGTCGTCGAGGAGGACGGTGCGGCCACGGGCGTCGAGGCCGTGGGCACGTACGCCGAGCAGCCACTCGGCGTCGAGTGCGGCTCTCTCCTCGGCGTCGGTCAGGGCGAGTCGGGATTCGTCGGCGCGGCCGGTGAGGAAGTCCTTGGACAGGGGCGGACGGTCGTACGGGGCATGGGTCTCGTCGCCGACGATCACCAGGCGGCCGTCGAAGCCCTGGGCCCGTAGCTCCCGGGCGGCGTACAGACCGGAGAGCGAGGCACCGACGACGGTCACGGTCCTCATGCGGCGGTGCCCTCCTCCACGGCCAGGTGGATGTGGATGATCCCGTCGTCGACGGTGACACGGTGGGTGCGGACGGGGCGCCGTGCCGGAAGACATGTCGGCTGCCCCGTACGGAGATCGAAGGAGGCGGCGTGCAAGGGGCACTCGACCAGACATCCCTCCAGCCAGCCCTCCGAGAGGGAGGCGTCCTGGTGGGTGCAGGTGTCGTCGATGGCGTAGAGCTCGCCGTCGGCGTTGAACACGGCGACGGGCGGGGTGGTGTCGACACGGACGGATGCGCCCGCCGGGAGGTCGGCAAGGCGGCAGACGGGAATCATGGGCCCCCCTCTCGGTCCGGGACTCTCCGTCCGGGACCTCCTGGTCCAGGTGGTCCGGACACCTTTCCGGTTCCGGACACTTCGGTAACATGATGTTTCGCATGGCGCACGAGGGAGCGCTATGCGCAACAGAATCCGTGCGGGGGTCCCGCCACGTCAAGGGCTTCCCGCAGATGCGGCCCAAACAGGGCTGCCTGGTGGTGAGAGTTGAGCTATGACCCGCACGCAGAAGCAGGCTGAGCACTCCGAGGGCTTTCCCGAGAAGCGGAACGGCAGGGGCGCGGGCAGTGCCGTCCAGTCGGTGGACCGCGCCGTGAGCGTGCTGGAGATCCTCGCCCGGCTCGGCGAGGCAGGTGTCACCGAGATCGCCGAGGAGCTGGACGTGCACAAGTCCACCGCCTTCCGACTCCTCGGCGTCCTGGAGAACCGCGGTCTGGTGGCCCAGGCCAAGGACCGCGGGAAGTACTACCTGGGGGCCGCCGTACTGCGCCTGGCGGGAGCGGCGGCGGTACGCCTGGACATCTCGCAGGAGGGCGTCCCGGTCTGCCGCGAACTCGCCGACGAGCTGGGCGAGACGGTCAACATCGCGGTCCTCGACGACGACGCGGCGGTCAACATCATGCAGGCCCGCGGCACCGCCTCGGTCACCGCGCAGAACTGGCTGGGCAGACGTACTCCGTTGCACGCCACCTCCAGCGGCAAGGTGCTGTTCGCGCACATGCCGCCCACGCTGCGCGAAGGCCTGCTCGCGAGGCCGCTGCCGCGCTTCACGGAGCGGACGGTCACGGGCCCCTCCACCCTGCGCGCCGAACTGGAGGCCGTGATCGAGCAGGGCTACGGCATCACCGTCGAGGAGCTGGAACTGGGCCTCGCCGCCGTGGCCGCGCCGGTCCGCGCGCACGACGGCAAGGTGATCGCGGCGATCAGCGTGTCGGGGCCGGTCTACCGGCTGAACGCCGACCGCCTGCCCGAGCTGTCCAAGCGGACGGTCGCGGCGGGGGCCGAGCTGTCCCGGCGCATGGGGTACGGCTTCTGAGAGCGGCCGGGAGGCCGGCGGGAAGCCGCGACGACAACGCACCAACGACGGCGACGAGGGCCGGTTCCGACGCCTCCCCTCAACCGCCTTCCCTCAACCGGACGAGGCCCGCACGCGCGCCCCACGAGGCCCGCACGGGCCCCCGACGGGGCGCGCGCCGCGGCGGAATCGAGCGGGTTGGTCGCCTCACCAGGACGCGGGGCCCGGGACGATCCCGGGCCCCGCCGCCTGGTGTGTGTCCGTCAGGTTTCGGGCACGCCGTTCCTTTTGCCAAGGGTTAACTCCCACCTCTTGACGGCTCGCTGACGGCGTTCTCAATATGTTCCTCATCGCGCAACCCATAGTGCAATGCGCAACAGCAGAGGAGCTTGTCGTGCCACACGAGGTCCGTGCCGTAGTCGCTGTCAGGAAGGGCGCACCGGTGGAGGTGCGGACCGTCGTCGTCCCCGACCCGGGCCCCGGCGAGGTGCTCGTCGACGTCCAGGCCTGCGGGGTCTGCCACACGGATCTGCACTACCGCGAGGGCGCGATCACCGACGACTTCCCCTTCCTCCTCGGCCATGAGGCGGCCGGCACGATCGAGGCGGTCGGGGAGGGCGTCACCGACCTGGTCCCCGGCGACTATGTCGTCCTCGCCTGGCGGGCACCCTGCGGGACCTGTCGCTCCTGTCGCCGTGGCCGCCCCTGGTACTGCTTCGACTCCCGCAACGCCACCCAGCCCATGACCCTCCTCGACGGCACCGTGCTGAGCAACGCCCTCGGTATCGGTGCCTTCGCCGAGAAGACCCTGGTGGCGGCGGGACAGGCGGTGAAGATCGACCCGGCCGCCCGCCCGGAGGCCGCGGGTCTGATCGGCTGCGGTGTGATGGCCGGATACGGCGCCGCGGTCAACACGGGCAACGTGGGCCGCGGAGACACCGTCGCCGTCATCGGATGCGGCGGCGTCGGCAACGCGGCGATCGCCGGCGCCTGTCTCAACGGCGCCATGAAGGTGATCGCCGTGGACATCGACGACAAGAAGCTCGACCAGGCGGAGAAGTTCGGCGCGACCCACACGGTGAACTCGCGCGGCACGGACCCGGTCGAGGCCGTGCGGGCCCTCACCGGCGGCTTCGGAGTCGACATCGCCATCGACGCGGTGGGCCACCCGGAGACGTACAGACAGGCGTTCTACATGCGCGACCACGCCGGTGTGCTCGTCCAGGTCGGCGTCCCCGACCCCGGGATGAGGATCGACCTTCCGCTGATCGACCTGTTCTCGCGCGGCGGCGCGCTGAAGTCGTCCTGGTACGGGGACTGCCTGCCGAGCCGGGACTTCCCGTACCTCATCGACCAGTACCTGTACGGGCTGCTGGACCTCAACGCGTTCGTCTCCGAGACCATCGCGCTCGACCAGGTGGAGGAGGCGTTCGCCAAGATGGGACGGGGTGAGGTGCTGCGCTCGGTGGTGCTCCTGTGACCACCGCGACCGCCGAACGGTCCGACGCCCTCGCTTCGTAGGCCCCGCTCGTGGGCCCAGCCCGCTCCCCCCTCCGAGCCGCTCCCACCTCCCCGCCCGCTCCCGCCTCCCCGCCCGCTCCCCCGTCCTCGCGTCGCCACATCCACGCCGTACCCGGTCCGTGCCCGCTCCAGCAGAGCGCGCGCCCGGCCCGCACCCTCAGCGCGTTCGCTCCCCACCCCGGCAAGGAGGGGCATGTCCAGCACACCCGCACCCCGTCCCCGCGTGGTCGTCATCGGCGCCGGCATCGTCGGCTGCTCCCTCGCCGACGAGCTGACCGCCCGCGGCTGGACCGACGTCACCGTTCTCGAACAGGGGCCGCTGCCCGCCCCGGGCGGCTCCACCTCGCACGCGCCGGGCCTGGTGTTCCAGACCAGCCCGTCCAGGACCCTCACCGCGTTCGCCCGCTACACCGTGGAGAAGTTCACCTCCCTCCAGGTCGACGGCGTCCCCTGTTTCGACCCGGTCGGCGGTCTGGAGCTCGCGACGACGCCCGAGCGCCTCGCCGACCTGCACCGCAGGGCCGGCTACGCCGCCTCCTGGGGCGTCCGCGGTGAGATCGTCAGCGCGGCGCGCTGCGCGGAACTGTGGCCGCTCATCGACCGGTCGGTGGTACTCGGGGGCTTCCACACCCCCGACGACGGCCTGGCCCGCGCGTTGCTCGCGGCCCGTGCCCAGCTCGAACGCGCCACCGCGCGGGGCGCCCGGTTCCTGGACCGCCACACGGTCGTCGGCATCGGACGGGAGGAGGGCAGGGTCACCGCCGTCGTCACCGACCGCGGTACCTTCCTCGCCGACCACGTCGTCTCGGCGGCCGGATTCTGGGGCCCGGTCATCGGACGCATGGCCGGTGTCGACGTACCCCTGCAGCCGCTCGCACACCAGTACGCGAAGACCAAGCGGCTCCCCGAGCTGGCCGACGCCACCGCCGAGGCCTCGAGGCCCATCCTCCGTTTCCAGGACCGCGACCTCTACTTCCGCGAGCACACCGACCGCATCGGCATCGGCAGCTACGCCCACAAGCCGCTGCCCGTCGACCCGTTCGGCGTCCTCCCCTACGACGAGGCGCGCGCGAACGACCTGGCGATGCCGTCCTCGTACCCCTTCACCGAGGAGGACTGGGCGCCGAGCTGGGAGGACTGCCGCCGGCTGCTGCCCGCCCTGCGCGGGACGGAGATCGAGGAGGGCTTCAACGGCGTCTTCTCCTTCACTCCGGACGGCATGCCGGTGCTCGGCGAATCGCGCGCCCTGCGCGGCTTCTGGCTGGCCGAGGCGGTCTGGGTCACCCACTCCGCGGGGGTGGCGAGGGCCGTCGCCGAGTGGATGGTCGACGGTCGTGCCTCCCTCGACCTCCACGAATGCGACCTCACGCGCTTCGAGGACGCGCAGCGCTCACCGTCGTACGTCCGTGAGCGCGGTGCGCGGCAGTTCGTCGAGGTGTACGACGTCCTGCACCCGCTCCAGCCGCTGGAGGAACCCCGTCCCCTGCGCGTCAGCCCGTTCCACGCGCGTCAGCGCGAGCTCGGCGCGTACTTCCTGGAGGGCGGCGGCTGGGAGCGCCCGCACTGGTACGAGACGAACGCCCCCCTGCTGGACGGCCTGGAAGTCCCCGGGCGGGACCCCTGGTCGTCGCGCTTCTGGTCGCCGATCGCGGCGGCCGAGGCGAGGGCGACCCGCGAGAGGGTCGCGCTGTACGACATGACCCCGCTGCGCCGTCTCGAAGTCACCGGCGCCGGTGCCCTCGACTTCCTCCAGCGCATGACCAGCAACAACCTCCGCAAGAAGCCCGGCGCGGTCACGTACACCCTGCTCCTCGACGGGACGGGCGGCATACGTTCGGACCTCACCGTCGCGCGTCTCGCCCCCGACCGCTTCCAGGTGGGCGCCAACTCCCCCGCCGACCTGGACTGGCTGACCCGCCACGCCCCCCGCGACGTGCACATCCGGGACATCACCTCCGGCACCTGCTGCGTCGGCGTCTGGGGTCCGCGCGCCAGGGACCTCGTCCAGCCGCTGACCCGCGACGACTTCTCGCACGAGGGCTTCGGCTACTTCCGCGCGAGGGAGACGTTCCTGGGGCACGTCCCGGTGACGGCGATGCGGCTGTCGTACGTGGGTGAGCTGGGCTGGGAGCTGTACACCACCGCCGATCTGGGACTCAGGCTCTGGGACACCCTGTGGGAGGCGGGGCAGGCGCACGGCGTGGTCGCGGCCGGCCGGTCGGCCTTCAACAGCCTCCGGCTGGAGAAGGGTTACCGCGCCTGGGGCACCGACATGACCGACGAGCACCATCCCTTCGAGGCGGGCGTCGGCTTCGCGGTCCGTATGGACAAGGACGGTTTCGTCGGCCAGGAGGCGCTGCGGGGCCTCGCGGCGGCGGAGCCGGCCCGCAGACTGACCGCGCTGCTCCTGGACGACCCGGCGTCCGTCGTGCTCGGCAAGGAGCCCGTCCACGTCGACGGCGCCCCGGCGGGGTACGTGACCAGCGCCTCGTACGGCTACACGCTGGGCCGTTGTGTCGCCTACGCCTGGCTGCCGGCGCTCCCGGCCGGCACGGGCGTGCACATCGAGTACTTCGGCGAGAAGATCCCGGCCACCGTCGCCGACGAGCCGCTCTTCGACCCGGGGATGACCCGCATCCGCCGCTGAGAAACCCGGACACGCCCCAAACACGCCCAGGAGGTCCCGGTGTCCCCCACCTACGACGTGATCGTGATCGGTCTCGGCGGCATGGGCAGCGCCGCCGCCCACCATCTGTCGGCACGCGGCGCCCGCGTGCTCGGCCTGGAGAGGTTCGGCCCGGTCCACAACCGCGGCTCCAGCCACGGCGGTTCGCGCATCACCCGGCAGTCCTACTTCGAGGACCCGGCATACGTACCCCTGCTGCTGCGCTCCTACGAGCTGTACGAGGAACTGGAGCGGGCGACCGGCCGGGAGATCGCCACCCTCTGCGGCGGTGTGATGATCGGCCGTCCCGACTCGCGGACGGTCTCCGGTTCGCTGCTCTCCGCCGAGCGATGGGACCTGCCCCACGAGATGCTGGACGCCCCGGAGATCCGCCGTCGCTTCCCGACCCTGAACCCCGACGACGACGAGGTCGCGCTGTACGAGGCACGGGCCGGGCTCGTCCGCCCCGAGAACACCGTCGCCGCGCATCTCCAACTCGCCACCCGGCAGGGCGCCGACCTGCACTTCGAGGAACCGATGACGCGCTGGGAGCCCTGCCGGGACGGGGTGCGTGTCCACACCGCCGAGAACACGTACACCGCGGGCCGGCTGGTGATCTGCCCGGGTGCCTGGGCGCCGCGGCTGCTGACCGACCTCGGGGTGCCGTTCACCATCGAGCGGCAGGTCATGTACTGGTTCCAGCCGAAGGGCGGGGTCCGGCCGTTCCTGCCCGGGGAGCATCCCGTCTACATCTGGGAGGACGGCGCCGGAGTCCAGGTGTACGGCTTCCCGTCGATCGACGGGCCGGACCTGGGCGCCAAGGTCGCCTTCTTCCGCAAGGGCGTCGTGACCACGCCGGAGACCATCGACCGGACGGTCCACGAGGACGAGATCCAGGCCATGGCGGCTCACATGTCCCGTTGCATCCCCGACCTGCCCGGCGCCTTCCTCAAGGCCGCCACCTGCATGTACTCCAACACCCCCGACGAGCACTTCGTCATCGCCCGCCATCCGGCGCACCCGGAGACCGTGACCGTGGCCTGCGGGTTCTCCGGGCACGGCTTCAAGTTCGTGCCGGTCGTCGGCGAGATCCTCGCCGACCTCGCGCTGACCGGCACCACCGATCACCCGATCGGATTGTTCGACCCCCGCCGCCTCGCCGCCGCGCCCGCCTGAGGAGTACGCACGTGACGACGATCCCCGTCTCCCGGTCCCCTCTCCCCCCCAGCCTGATCGCCACCCTGCCCGGCCACTACTACACCGACCCGGAGATCTTCCGGCAGGAACAGGAGTCCCTGTTCGAGTCGATGTGGTTCTGTGCCGTCCGCTCCGCGGATCTCACGCGGCCCGGCGCCTTCCGCACCGTGCAGGTCGGCCGGGAGAGCGTCCTGATCACCCGCTCACGCACGGGTGACCTGCGTGCCTTCCTGAACGTCTGCCGGCACCGCGGGGCCCGGCTGTGCACGCAGGAGTCGGGCGAGGTCCGCCGCACTCTCCAGTGCCCGTACCACGCCTGGACCTACGGCCTCGACGGGAAGCTGGTCGCCGCGCCGAACCTGGTGAAGATGCCGGACGTCGACCGCGTCGCGTACGGCCTGATCGGGGTGGCGCTGCGCGAGTGGCTCGGCTACGCCTGGGTGTGCCTGGCCGACGAGCCGCCCTCCTTCGAGGAGACGGTGCTGGGCGCGGCCGTGGAGCGGCTGGGCGACGCGGCCGCGATCGACCACTACGGCACCGAGAAGCTGGCGCTCGGCAGACGCGTCAGGTACGACGTGAGGGCGAACTGGAAACTGATCGTCGAGAACTTCATGGAGTGCTACCACTGCGCCACGATCCACCCCGAGCTCACCGACGTGCTCCCGGAGTTCGCCGAGGGGTACGCCGCCCAGTACTACGTGGGGCACGGCGCCGCGTTCGGTGAGGACGTCCGGGGGTTCACGGTCGACGGCGGCGAGGGCTTCGGCCGGCTGCCGGACCTGGCGGACGACCAGGACCGCCGCTACTACGCGATCACGGTGAAACCGACGGTCTTCGTCAATCTCGTCCCCGACCATGTCATCCTGCACCGCATGTTCCCGCTCGCCGAGGACCGCACGGTCGTCGAGTGCGACTGGCTCTACGCGCCGGAGGTCGTGGAGTCCGGCGCCGACGTGTCCCGGTCGGTCGAGCTCTTCCACCGGGTCAACGAGCAGGATTTCGAGGCCTGCGAGCGAACACAGCCCGCGATGACGTCGCGTGCGTACCGGAACGGTGGTGTCCTGGTGCCCACCGAGCATCACATCGGGATCTTCCACGAGTGGCTGATCCGGCGATTGGGAGGCCCCCGTGCCTGACCTGTTCATCGACGGTACGTGGCGGGGCGCTCTCGACGAGCGCACCCGCGAGATCCGCTGCCCCGCCGACGGCACCCTGGCCGGGGTCGTCGACGAGGCGGGCGGCAAGGACACGGTGGAGGCGATCGCCGCGGCGCGCCGTGCCTTCGACGAGGGTCCGTGGCCCTCGACCCCGGCGGCGGACCGCGGCGACCTGCTGCTGCACGTCGCCGACCTCCTCGTACGGGACAAGGACGCGCTCGCCCGCGCCGAGTCGCTCGACACCGGCAAACGGCTCGTCGAGAGCGAGTACGACATCGACGACATCGCGAACTGCTTCCGGTACTTCGGCCGGGCCGCCTCCGCCGAGACGGGCCGGGTGGTGGACACGGGCACGGCGAGCGTCGACAGCCGGGTCGTGTACGAGCCCGTCGGGGTCTGCGCGCTGATCACGCCCTGGAACTATCCGCTGCTGCAGACGGCCTGGAAGGTCGCTCCGGCGCTCGCGGCGGGCAACACCTTCGTGCTGAAGCCGAGCGAGCTCACCCCGCACACGGCGATCCACCTGATGCGGCTCCTCGAAGAGGCCGGGCTGCCGGCCGGAGCGGCCAACCTCGTGCTGGGGGCGGGGCCCGAGGCGGGCGCGCCGCTCGCCGACCACCCGGACGTGGACCTCGTCTCGTTCACCGGCGGCCTGCACACCGGTCGGCGGCTGATGGCCGCGGCGGCCGGGACGGTGAAAAAGGTCGCCCTGGAGCTCGGCGGCAAGAACCCCAACATCGTCTTCGCCGACGCCGACTTCGAGACCGCGGTCGACATGGCGCTGACCGCGGTCTTCCTGCACTCCGGGCAGGTCTGCTCGGCCGGGGCCCGGCTGCTGGTCGAGGACTCGCTGCACGACCGGTTCGTCGACGAGCTCGTCCGCCGGGCCGAGCTGATCCGGCTCGGCGGACCGTTCGACGAGCAGGCGCAGACCGGGCCGCTGGTCTCCGCCGCGCACCGGGCCAAGGTCGAGGCGTACGTCGAACGGGGCGTCGCCGAGGGCGCGGTGCTGCGCTGCGGCGGCAGGCGCCCCGAGGGGCTCGACGAGGGGTTCTACTACCTGCCCACCGTGCTGGACGAGTGCACGGGCGACATGTCCGTGGTCCAGGACGAGTCCTTCGGCCCGGTGCTGACCGTGGAACGCTTCCGTGACGAGGCGGACGCCGTGCGGCTCGCCAACGACACGATCTACGGCCTGGCGGGCGCCGTGTTCACCACGGACGAGGCCAGGGCGCAGCGGGTGGCGGCCCGGCTGCGGCTCGGCACGGTCTGGATCAACGACTACCACCCCTATGTCCCGCAGGCCGAATGGGGTGGATTCAAGCAGTCCGGTTTCGGGCGCGAGCTCGGACCGGCCGGCCTCGCCGAGTACCGCGAGGCGAAGCACATCTGGCGCAACACCGATCCGTCCCCGCAGGGCTGGTTCGCGTGATCCCCCGGTGATCCCCAGTGATCCCCTGACGGTTGCCTGAGCCACCCCCCGACTACCTCACCCGGCCGCCGCCACCTCCCGGCTCCACCCACCCCCCTTGTCAGCCGATCCCCCTGTCCACCCGCCACCACCCGGCTCCCCCACCCAGCCGGCACCCGATTCCCCCACCCACCCGCTGCCACCCCCCGACTCCACCCGCACGAGCCGCGCCCCTCTCCCCGATCCAGGAGGCCGCTCATGACCACCCGTCCACCGACCACCCACCAGAACGACGACGCCGAACTCTCCGAGTTCGGCTACAAGCCGGAACTGAAGCGCACCCTCGGCAACTTCCACACCTTCGCCGCGGGCATCAGCTACATCTCCATCCTCACCGGCACCTTCCAGCTCTTCTACTTCGGTTACGGCAGCGGCGGTCCCGCCTACTGGTGGTCCTGGCCGATGGTGTTCATAGGCCAGTTCATGGTCGCGCTCTGCTTCGCCGAACTCGCCGCCCGCTACCCGGTGGCCGGTTCCGTCTACAACTGGTCCAAGAAGGTGGGCAACGCGCACATAGGCTGGCTCGCGGGCTGGATGATGCTGCTCGCGTCGATCGTGACGATCGCGGCCGTCGCCCTCGCCTATCAGCTGACGCTCCCGCAGATCTCCTCCGCCTTCCAGTTCGTGGGCGACGGCACGGGAAAGTACGACGTCGCCACCAACGCGGTGCTGCTGGCCGCGGTACTGATCCTGTTCACCACCGTCGTCAACGCCTTCGGCGTGAAACTGATGGCGACCATCAACACGGCGGGCGTCTTCATCGAACTGATCGCCACCGTCGTGCTGATCATCCTGTTCGCGGTGCACATCACCCGTGGCCCCCAGGTGGTGATGGACACCCAGGGCACCGGCCACGGCCAGTCTTTCGGCTACTTCGGCGCCTTCCTGGTGGCCTCGCTGGCGTCCGCCTACGTCATGTACGGGTTCGACACGGCCTCGTCGCTCGGTGAGGAGTGCCTCGACCCCTCGCGGAACGCGCCGCGCGCCATCATCCGCGCCATCGTCGCGTCCTTCGTCCTCGGCGGGCTCGTTCTGCTCCTCGCGCTGATGAGCGTCTCCAGCCTGAGGGGCGAGAAGCTCTCCACGGACGGGCTGCAGTACATCGTCCTCAACGTGCTCGGCCCGACGGCGGGCAAGGCGATGCTGTGGTGCGTACTGATCGCGGTCACGGTGTGCGCGCTGGCCGTGCACACGGCGGCGGTCCGGCTGGCCTTCGCGATGGCCCGTGACAACAACCTGCCCGCCTCCTCGAAGCTGGCCAAGGTCAACGCGCGGTTCCGGACACCGGTACTGCCGACCGTGATCATCGGGCTCCTCGCGCTGGCGATCCTGGTGGTCAACATCCGCCAGCCGCAGATCTTCACCGTGGTCACCAGCATCGGCATCATCATGATCTACCTGGCGTACCTCATGGTCACCGGACCCATGCTGGTCGCCCGACTGCGCGGCACGTGGCAGCCGGCGGGTGACGGCAAGTTCTCGCTGGGGCGCTGGGGGCTGCTCGTCAACATCGTCGCCGTCGTCTGGGGCGCGGCCATGACGGTCAACCTCATCTGGCCGCGTTCCGCGGTCTACAACGCGACCGCCCCGTACCACTGGTATCTGCGCTGGGGCGCCGTCCTGTTCGTGGCCGTCGTCGCCGGCGGCGGCTTCGCCTACTACTGGTTCGTGCAGCGGCACCGCACCGGGGTCCTCGCCGAGCACCAGCTCCGGTCCGACACCTCCGCCGCCTCTCCCCTGATCGCCCCCGCCGCCGAGTGAGGACCGGCGGACACCCGGCCGAAGAGCAACCCGAGGAGGTCAACTCTCCATGACTGTCGATGAATTCGACTATGTAGTGGTCGGCGGCGGTACGGCGGGCAACGTGGTGGCGGCCCGGCTCTCCGAGAATCCCTCCGTCACCGTGTGCGTGCTGGAGGCGGGCCCCAGCGACGTCGGGGACGAGAACGTCCTGAAGCTGGAACGCTGGATGGGACTGCTGGAGTCCGGCTACGACTGGGACTACCCGGTCGAGCCGCAGACCAGCGGCAACAGCTTCATGCGGCACGCCCGCGCCAAGGTGCTCGGGGGCTGCTCCTCGCACAACTCCTGCATCGCGTTCTGGGCCCCGGCGGAGGACCTGGACGACTGGGCCGCGGCGGGCTGTACGGGGTGGAGCGCGGCCGAACTCTTCCCGCTCTACCGGCGGCTGGAGTCCAACGACGCTCCCGGCGACCACCACGGCCGCAACGGCCCGGTGAAACTGCGCACGCTCAAGGGCGAGGACCCCTGCGGCACCGCGCTGCTGGAGGCCTGCGCGCAGGCGGGCATCCCGACCACGGCCTTCAACACCGGCACGACCGTGGTCCGCGGTGCCAACTGGTTCCAGATCAACTCCGACGAGAACAACGTCCGCCAGTCCTCGTCGGTCGCGTATCTGCACCCGGTCATGGGCAAGCGGCCGAACCTCTCGGTACGGACGGGGGTGCGCGCCAAGAAGCTCGTCCTGGAGGGGCGGCGGTGCGTGGGCGCCGAGTACCTGGACCCGGACCTGATCCACACCCGGACGGTACGTGCCCGCCGCGAGGTGGTCGTGTCCTGCGGGTCCATCGACACGCCCAAGCTGCTGATGCTGTCGGGCATCGGGCCCGCGGCGCATCTGCGCGAGGTCGGTGTCGACGTCGTGGTGGACTCGGCGGGTGTCGGCGAGAACCTCCAGGACCATCCCGAGGGCGTCATCATGTGGGAGGCCCGGCAGCCGATGACCACCACGTCCAGCCAGTGGTGGGAGGCCGGCATCTTCTACGACACCGAACCGGGCCTGGACCGGCCGGACCTGATGTACCACTACGGCTCGGTGCCGTTCGACATGAACACCGCGCGGCACGGCTTCCCCACGACCGAGAACGCCTTCTGCCTCACCCCGAACGTCACCCGCGCGAAGTCACGCGGCACCGTGCGGCTGCGCACCCGCGACTACCGGGACAAGCCGAGGGTCGATCCGCGCTACTTCACCCACGAGCACGACGTGCGCGTGATGACGTACGGGCTGAAGCTGGCCCGGGAGATCGCGTCGCAGCCCGCGCTGAACGGCTGGGCGGGGGCCGAACTGGCTCCCGGCCCGGACGTCCGGACCGACGACGAACTGCTCGACTACATCCACAAGACCCACAACACCGTCTACCACCCGTCCTGCACCGTGAAGATGGGCGCGGACGACGACTCCTCGGCCCCGCTCGACGCGCGGCTGCGGGTCAAGGGGGTCGAGGGTCTGCGGGTCGCGGACGGCTCGGTGATGCCGGATCTCATCTCCGTCAATCCCTGCGTCACGACGATGATGATCGGCGAGAAGTGCGCCGACCTGGTGAAGGAGGACGTGTAGGGGCACTCCACAAGGGACGCGGGGCCGTGACGGCATGCGGCCCCGCCGGGTGGGCGCGACCAGCCCCGAGCAGCACTCGGCTCCCCGGGGCCGTCCGTCCTACGGGGCGGTCGGCGCCGGGCGCTTGAACATCCGCGTCGCCGTGATCTCCGTGTGTACGGCCTCCCCGGCGGGGGCCTCACGCGGCAGTCCCGGCCGGAGGTGCTCCTCCACGCTGATGTACTTCAGCCCGGCACGCAGGTCGGCGTCGTTGCGCAGCCGGATGACGAGGGGGAACTCCGCGAGCGCGGTCGTGTCGAACAGGCCCGTGGTGTACAGGAGCTGGACGCCGAGCGCGTCCGAGACGGCCCGCTGCAGCTCCAGCAGGTACGTCGCGTTGGCGCGGCCGATGGGGTTGTCGAGGAAGAGCGTGCCGGCGTGCCGGTGCTTGTCGCGGCCCCGGTCGTTGCTGCGCAGCGCGGCCATCGTGCAGTAGAGCGCGATGGCGGCGGTCAGCAGCTGCCCGCCGGAGAACACGTCACCCATCTGTCCGACGGGAACACGCTCGGCTCGCAGCACGGCGTCCGGCTTCAGGATCTCGACCGCGACGCCCTTGGGCCGGAGCGCGGCGCCGACGCCCCTGAGCAGCAGCGACATGCCGTCGCGGCGCATGTCGGAGTTCTTCTTGAGCGCCGCGCGGGTGGCCTCGTCCACGACCTCACCGAGCCGTTCGGCCAGTGTGGCCTGGTCGGGCTCCTCGAAGCGGATCCGCAGGAACTCCTGTCCTGACCACTCGCCTAGCCCCTCGGGCAGCCGCGACAGCCGCTGGGCGGAGCGCAGTGTGGCGAGGGAGGACTCCACGAGCCCGCGCAGCCGGTCGACGATCGAGTCCCGGTTGCGCTCCAGCTGCTCCAGCTCGTCGGTGAGGACCCGCAGCCGGGGCGCGAAGGCGTCCGCCCACTTCTGGGCGTGCTCGGGCAGCGCGGACGCGGGCAGCTCGCGGATCTGCTGGCGGGCCGGGGTGCGCACCTGCTCGTAGCGCGTGGAGTTGGCGTGCCGTACGAGGATGTCGCCGGCCTCGCGGACGGCGCCCTCGGCGGCGGAGAGGTCGGCGGCGCAGCCGCGCAGGGAGCGACGGGTCTCGGCGGCGGCGTGCCGTGCCTCTTCGAGGCTGCCGGGGTAGGGCTCCTGCTCCTCCCGCTCCTCGTCGGAGTGCTCGCGCAGCAGGTCCCGCAGGAGGGCTGCCGTCTCGTCGAAGCCGCCTGCCGCGTCCTCGGCTGTGCGGTGGGCGCCGAGCAGTTCGGCGTGCGCTGCCCGGGTCTCGTTCAACGCCTCCGCGCGGGAGGCGAGTTCACCGGTGGCCGCGCGCAGCAGGGTCTGGGCGTGCTCGGCGTCGCGCGGGATCAGTTCCTCCGACAGTTCCGTGTGGGCCCCGCCGTCCTCCGGCGCGTGCCGTTCGGCCTCGCCGCGCAGACGCCCGAGCTGCTCGCTCGCGGTCGACATCCGGGTCTCCAGGAGCTGTACGAGTTCCTCGGCACGGGCGGCGGCGGCCTGCCGGGACGGCCCGTCGGACCCGTCCGGAGACTCCAGCAGCTGCGCGGCGCGGGTGCGCACCTTGTTGCTGAGCCGGTCCAGCTCGGCCAGCGCCCCGCTCTCGTCGCTCTCGGCCCGCGCCTGCTCGGCCCGCAGGTCGGCGCCGACGCCGACCTTCTCGTACAACTGCGAGGCGGCTCGGTAGGCCTCGCGCAGGGCGGGCAGCGGCGCCTTCGTGGCGTCCGGCGCGTCCTGCGGCACGTCGTCGGGGGCGCCGGCGATCTCCGCGCGCTCGGCGCGCAGCGCGCGGGCCGTACGACGGGCGTCGTCGGCGGCACGCTGGGTGGCGCGGCGGTCCTCGTCGGCGGCTCGGGCGCGCTCCAGGCAGGCCTGGGCGCGGGCCTCCGACTCCGTTGCCTCGTCGGCGAGTTCGCGCAGTTTCACCTGCCAGCCGGCGCGTTCGCGCAGCCGGAACGCGAGGCCCGCGAGCGCGTCGGCGGCGCGCCGGGCGCGCTGGGCGGTGTCCTGGCGTTCGTCGCGTACGAGGGCGGCCTCGGCGGCGGTCTGGTCCGCCTCGGCCCGCACCGTACGCGCCTCGGCGAGTTCGGCCTCGGCCTCCTCGGCGAAGGCGCGGGCCGCCTGGGCGGCCCCGGCCAGCTCGACGAGCCGGCCGGACGGGCATCCGGTGCGCCAGGACGCGAGCCGCGCCGCCAGCTCCCGGTCCTTGGCGAGCCGGCCGGCCAGGGCGCGGATCTCCTCGTCCCGGCCGGTGGCGCGGGCACGCAGCGTCTGCCGTTCCTCGTCGGCGGCGTGCTCGTCGTGCATGGCCGGGTTCGGGGGGACGAGGAACACCCCGGTGTCTCCCGCGTCGGTGGCGGGGGTCGGGGCCAGCAGCGCGGCGGCGGTGCCGACGGCGACGGCGGAGCGGGGCAGCAGCGCCGCCTCGGCGAGTGCCCCGCGGGCCCGTGCGTGCGTGTCCGGATCGGTGATGATCACGCCGTCGACGAGCTCCGGGCGGGCGGCCAGTACCCGCGCGTGGTCGACCGGGTCGACGGCCTGGGCGAGATAGCGCCAGCCGGGCAGTGCCGGGATGCCGTGCTCGCCGAGGTACTCGACCGTGGCCAGCACGTCCGGGCCGGGCGGCAGCAGCCCGCCGTCGCCGAGGGCGCCGAGGATGCGTGCGTCGTCGGCCGCGGCGGTCCGCAGCTCGAAGAGCTGGCGTTCGGCGGAGGACACGCCGTCGTCGAGGAGCGTGCGGAGTTCGTCGGCGTACTGGTCCAGATCCTCGGGGGTGAGGACGCCCTCGGCCGTGGTCCAGGGGTCGGCGGAGGTGTCGCCGCGGACTCGGCCGTGGCTACCGGAAACGGGGTGCCCGGTGCGCCCTGCCGTGTGGTCGCCCGCGCCCGCCTGCCGGCCGGGGTGGCCGGTCGTCACGCCTGCGGTGTCCGCGCCCGTCCGGGGCAGTGGCACCCCGCCGCGCGCCCTGGCTCCGGCGCCGGGCAGGCCGAGCAGTTCGGCGAGCCGCTCCTCGCCCGCCAGTCCCTCCGCGGTCCGTCGCTCCCCGTCGTACGCGCGGTCGGCCGCCGCCGCCGCGTCCGCCGCGCGGGCGGCCGTCAGCTCCGCGCGGGACTCGGTCGACGCCGCCTCCCTGGCGTGCTCCGTGGCCCGTCGCGAGGCCTCGCGGGCGATGTCCCAGGCCGCGACGGCGGTCTTCTCGGCGTCGCTGGCGGCGAGCGCGGCGCGGGCCGGGTCGGCGTCGGGGGCGGTGTCGTCGAGCCAGCCCGCGCGGACCGCCTCGGCGGTCTCCTGTTCCACCTCGCTGAGCCGCTGGCGCAGGTGTCCGATCTCACTGCGGGCACGCTGGGCCGCGGTGGCCGCGGCGGTGGAGCCGGCGTACGCGGTCTCGCCGACGTCCTGCAGCCCGGCGGAGCGCTCCTCCTCCTCGTTGGCGAGGGAACTGATCAGGGACGCGATCAGCAGCATCGGGAAGTTCGTGGCGAGGCCGGCCGCGACCAGGGCGAGCGTGGTCACCGTGCTGCTGACGGTGACCA